>CAZZXJ010000374.1:0-6685 GCA_964657905.1 uncultured Stigonema sp. | reverse complement strand
CCAATGACAAATGACAAAGGACATTAGACAAATGACTACAACGAGAATTTCCATGGAGACAGGTCGTGATTGGCTAATGAGGCTGGTCACGAGCGACACGTTTGTTTATGTGATCAAACGGCTCTTGCAAGCGCTGTTAACTTTGTTGTTGGCGTCAGCGTTGTCGTTTCTCATTATTCAACTCGCTCCAGGAGATTATGTAGACACACTACGGCAAAACCCAAAAATTTCCCCAGAAAGAATTGCGGAGCTAAAGCGACAGTTCGGTCTAGATCGCTCTTGGCCAGAGCAATATGGGCTATGGCTATGGCGCATCTTGACCAAGGGAGATTTTGGCACAAGTTTTGTTTACCAACGCTCGGTAGCATCGCTGTTGTGGGAGCGCGTACCGGCAACTTTGCTGCTAGCGATCGCTTCTTTATTTGTAACCTGGGCGATCGCTATTCCCTTGGGAATCATCGCTGCTGTTAAGCAAAATCGCGGGACTGACCGCGTTTTACAAGTGATTAGCTATGCCGGACAAGGATTTCCCAGTTTCATAACCGCTCTGTTACTGCTGATTTTTGCCCAAAACACTTCGCCTGTGTTTCCTGTAGGTGGTATGACTAGCATCGATCACAGCGAACTGTCGTGGTTTGGACAATTCCTCGATACCATCTGGCACATGATTTTACCTACCATCGCTTTAAGTGTCACGAGCTTTGCTGGCTTGCAGCGCTTCGCTCGCGGTCAGTTATTGGATGTACTACGCGAAGATTACATCCAAACAGCTCGTGCTAAAGGACTACCAGAAAACCAAGTTATCTACGTTCACGCACTCCGCAATGCGATCAATCCCCTGATTACCTTGTTGGGTTTTGAGTTGGCAAGTTTATTAAGCGGTGCCTTCATTGCCGAATTTTTCTTCAACTGGCCCGGTTTGGGAAGGTTGACTATACAGGCTGTGCAGTCTCAAGATTTATATCTATTAATGGCAAGTTTGATGATGGGCGCAGTGCTGCTGATTATCGGTAATTTGCTTGCCGACTTGATGCTTAAGGCTGCCGATCCTCGCATTACCCTTGAAAATCTCAATTAGCTAATGGCTAATAGCTAATAGTAAAACAACACAATTAGCTATTAGCAATTAGCAATTAGCTACACCACTGCCTTTTCTAACATCAACTTAGAACGCTTCACCTGTTCAGGAATAGAAACGGGGTAATCCCCAGTGAAGCAGGCGGAACAGAAAGTATTGGGGTCTTCTCGCGTCGCTTCCAGCATTCCCTTCCAACTAAGATAGGCGAGGGAGTCTACTTCCAGTTGCTTGGCAATCTCTTCTACTGACTTGGTAGCAGCAATGAGCTGCTCTTGACCATCGGTATCGATGCCATAAAAGCAGGGGTGAGTCACTGGAGGAGAGGAAATTCGCATATGCACTTCCACTGCACCTGCCTGATGCAAAGTTTTGACCAGTTTGCGACTGGTCGTTCCCCGAACAATGGAGTCATCCACTATCACCACTCGTTTGCCATATAACACATCCTTGAGGGGGTTGAGTTTCATGCGGATACCCAACTCACGCATAGTTTGCGTGGGCTGAATAAAGGTCCGCCCTACATAGCGATTTTTTATCAACCCATCTACGTAGGGAATGCCAGAAACTTGGGAATAGCCAATAGCAGCCGGAACACCAGAATCAGGAACACCAAAAACAATATCAGCATCAGTCGGAGATTCTTGAGCCAGTCTCCGCCCTAACCGCATCCGATAGCTGTACAAACTCTCGTTGTGCATGAGGCTATCAGGGCGGGCAAAGTAAATCATCTCAAAGATGCACAGCTTGCGCTCTTGCTTTTGACTCCATTGATAGGAAGCCAAACCAACTTCAGTGATCCAAACTAACTCACCAGGTGCCACCTCTCGCAGGTATTCGGCACCAATGATGTCTAAACCACAAGTTTCTGAAGCAAGAACGTAACGGACTGGATTCTCACCCAATGTGCCAATCACGAGGGGGCGAATCCCATTGGGATCGCGGATGCCCATGACGCCCTCGGGAGTGCCAACTACTAAACTAAAGGCTCCTTGACAACGTTGCAAGGCCCGAATTGTGCCTCCTAACCAATCGACACCAGCATCGATTTCTTGGGAGATCGCAAAAGCAATCATTTCTGAGTCAGTTGTCGTGACTAAATTGCATTTCTGCTCTAACAACTCCGAGCGCAGTTGCACAGTATTGACTAAATTACCGTTGTGTGCTAAAGCCAGTTTTCCTAAGCGGGTTTCGACGACAGCAGGCTGAGCATTAACTTTACGGCTAGAACCTGTGGTTGAATAACGAGTGTGACCAACGGCGATACTACCAGTTAAGTTGCTTAAAATTGTTTCATTGAAAACTTGGGACACCAACCCCATGTCTTTGTGCAAGTGGACTTGTGTACCTTCAAATGTGGCTATACCAGCTGATTCTTGACCCCGATGTTGAAGGGCGTATAATCCAAAGTAGGTAAGTTTGGCAACGTCTTCCCCTGGTGCGTAGATGCCAAAAACACCGCACGCTTCTTCTGGCTTGTCACGAAAAGTTTCAAGGCTATCGGTTGGTTCTTTGGCTTGTTGATCATCCAAAGTGCTGGGATGGTCGGGAATCATGGTAGCTTTGCTCCTGATAAGGGTATCAAGTCACTAAAAATTATGTAAAGGGATAGTTAAAAAACTTTTAATAAATTCTTAACCATCCGATCAACCCAATTAAAACTCTATCGCAATAATGCTTAGGAGCGCTAATCAGAGAGTTAGGAGTTAGTAGGGGAAACGGCAGTACCGTTTACGTATCAATATGTGCTTTTTATTACTTTATTGTCAATTTTAGCTCCTAACTTATCTAATTAGGAGTATTAGTGTGGGTGGTAAGACGCCGTTCTATCGCCTGAGAGTGGCGATCGCTCATATCCTCAATCCTAACCTGGATTAAGGTTTGGTTATTAGTCGTTAAAACCCGCAAACCCATTTCGGAATTCCCGACTTTACCAAGTTTTTGCCAATCTTGACCCAGATGCTCCCGTAAGTATGATTCCCAAATTTCTTGTTGTGCTGAAGCCACAGAAACTAAAATTCGCGCACCACCTTCACCAAACAGTACTTCATCCCAACGAGGATCGGGCGTCTTTTCTGCCAATAAGAATGTGATTTGTGCACCAAGATTTCCAGAGATGCTACATTCTGCCAAGGCTACAGCGACTCCACCCTCAGCACAATCATGAGCTGATCGTACCCATTCTTGACGAATTCCTTCACGGCAAACTTGCTGCACACGCCGTTCCAAGTCAAAATCTACCCGTGGCGGTTTTCCCGCAACAGTGCCGTGGATAGTAGCTAAATATTCTGAACCACCCAAGGTGATTGTAGATTCCAAAGGTAATCCCAGAAGATAAATCACATCGTCAACTGAATGCCAACCTTGACCACAAATCTTGGTTAAATCGGGAATCGACCCCACCATACCGACAACTGGCGTGGGATAGATTGGTTGTGGGTTGCCTTGGGAATCAAGGGTGAGGTTGTACAGAGACACATTCCCACCAGTGACCGGGGTTGCCAACTCTCGACAACCAACAGCCAAACCGCGACAAGCTTCAGCTAATTGCCAGTAACCAACAGGTTTTTCTGGACTGCCGAAATTCAGGTTATCAGTCACCGCCACAGGTTCGGCGCCCACACAGCTAAGATTGCGAGCAGCTTCTGCCACCAGCGCCTTAGCTCCCTCGTAGGGATCAAGATAAACGTAACGGGAATTGCAATCAACCGTAGCAGCAACACCGCGTTGGGGCATGGGGCATTTCTCCCCCTGCTCCCCCTCTCCCCCTCTCCCCTGCTCCCTCTGGAGGGGACGCAAGCGGATAATAGCTGCATCTGCACCACCTGGGAGCATAACGGTATTGTTCTGCACTTGATGGTCATACTGGCGATAAACCCAACGTTTAGAAGCAATGGTGGGAGTATCAAGTAAAGTCAATAGGATGTCATTCCAACTTTGCAGGTGTCCTTGAATTTCGATGCCAGCAGTTGTACTCTTAGGGAGAGAATCAGGCGTCCATTCCCAAGCTTTACGAGCATATTCTGGTGGTTCCGCCAACACTTCCCGGTGATATAATGGCGTATTCTCTGCCAAAGCTTCAGCCGGTATTTCTGCTGCTACTTCACCTTTGAACCAAATTCGCACGATAGGTTCGGCAATGACAGTGCCGGCGACAACTGCATGCAGTCCCCAACGGTGGAAAATCTCGATTAACTCTTGTTCGCGTCCCTTTTGGGCAACAAATAGCATGCGTTCTTGAGATTCGGAAAGCAGGTATTCATAAGGAACCATCCCCGTTTCCCGTACAGGAATCTTGTCTAAATCTAGTTCAATTCCCACGCCGCCTTTTGCCGCCATTTCCGATGTAGAACAAGTGATCCCGGCAGCGCCCATATCCTGTGCTGCTACAACTGCACCTGTCTTAAACGCCTCTAGGCAAGCTTCAATTAACGACTTTTCCAAAAATGGGTCGCCCACCTGCACCGCCGGACGGTGATCTAGTGACTCATCGCTGAGTTCTGCACTAGCAAAACTTGCACCTCCCATGCCATCTCGTCCCGTGGTGGAACCAACATACAGCACGGGATTTCCGATGCCAGATGCTCCTGATTTGACGATTTCTGGGGTTTCCATCAATCCCAGTGCCATGACGTTGACCAGGGGGTTGTGGTCGTAAGCGGGGTCAAAGTAGACTTCACCACCGACAGTGGGTACCCCAACGCAATTACCATAGTGGGAGATTCCTGCTACCACACCGCTAAAAAGCCGTTGAGTTTTGGCATTTTCCAGAGAACCAAAGCGCAGGGAGTTTAATATAGCTATGGGACGCGCCCCCATTGTAAATATATCCCGGAGAATACCGCCTACTCCCGTCGCAGCTCCTTGGAAGGGTTCGACAGCTGAGGGATGGTTGTGAGATTCAATCTTAAACGCGAGTTGCAGTCCATCACCTAAGTCTACAACACCAGCATTTTCACCTGGTCCCACAAGAATACGAGGTCCTGTGGTAGGAAATTGTTTTAGTAAAGGTCGAGAATTTTTATAACAGCAATGCTCTGACCACATCACCCCAAACATTCCCAATTCAGCTTTGTTAGGATGACGTCCCAGTCGCCGAACAATTTCTTCATATTCTTCTGGCTTCAAACCTTCATCGGCGATTTCTTTAGGGGAAAAGGGAGATTGGGAGGTGAGGGTCATGGAAATAATGCATCAAGCGGACAAAGCATTATTTTAGCGAGTTCTTCGCCACTGCTCCATAAAACTTAAGTATTTTTGCCTCAACTCAGGATAATACTTGCAAAATTATTTCTATTTGGTGCTTCAGGTTTGGCAAATCACGCTCTATAACAGACCACACTACTTCTATGTCAATTTCAAAGTAATTGTGAGTCAAAATGTTTCGCATTCCATCTTGGTGGATAGTTATTGCTAGGGAGATAGAGATAAATTTAGGAGTTTGCAAGGCGACGATAAACCTCTTCCCATTGTGGCTTAGTAACTAGGTAAGAGCGATAGAAGCAGTGCCTTATTTGGTAAATGCCGTTAAGGGGATTTTAGGATGCTAGGAGATTTTTTTAAATAGCGATCGCCGTCTTATCTATAATAAACTAAGAAAATAGAACTTACGCACTATACGCTCTACCGCGTCATGTGTATGACGAAATTAGGTTGTTTCAGACGGATGAGCCACGAAGCAGCAGCAGCCCATTTGGGGCATCGCTCTCTAAGATACCACATTGTAAGGGCGCGGAAACCGCGCCCCTACGGTCATATTGTGGTTTACGAATTGCCGGAAAATCCGGACTACTACCTTAAAAGCAGATATTTTAGGTTTTGACCCTACACGGATTGTAGGTTTGTCCAATGACCTTGTATATCCGAGTACTGCACTCGTAAACGGATACTAAAAATCGTAACCATTAGGTAAAAGACAGAAATTAAAGGAGAGTTAAGGTTTTCTCTCCCGACACAAACCTTCTAACCTAGATGACTTGAAAAGAATTGTGTAGGTTTAGTGAATCCCGTCTTATCTATATAAACTAAGAAAATACAATAGCACTCACGTTTAAAAAAGCTATAATCGGAGATTAAGATGCTACCCACTAAGAGGCTTGCTCTTCAAGTAGCCTCAATGTATTGGCAGAAGTTTTGATACTACATTAGTAGTATAGTGAAATCTATGAACACCATTACCATAGAAATTTCTGATGAGCGCCTACTGCAGCTACAAGAAACTGCTACTCGTCTTGGCGTATCAATAGAAGAATTAGTGCTGTTGGGTGTTGAAGAATTGGTGAATAAGCAAGAAGAATCTTTTAAAAGCGCCATCAACTACGTACTTAACAAAAATGCTGGACTTTACCATCGGCTGGCGTAATGCGCTATCTCACCCTAACTGAAGTCTTAGAAATCTATCATCGCATCATCGAGCAGTCTGGAGGGTCGGCGGGTATTTCTAACATCGGTGGACTGGAATCAGCTATAGCTCAACCACGAATGACGTTTGGTGGAGAAGAACTTTACCCTACAATAGTTGAAAAGGCTTTGGCTCTTGGTTTTTCTCTGATTAAAAACCATCCTTTCATTGATGGTAACAAACGCATTGGTCACGCTGCGATGGAAGTC
>CAZZXJ010000373.1:0-6694 GCA_964657905.1 uncultured Stigonema sp. | reverse complement strand
CGCTGCCAATAATGCTTCAAAAGAATATTTACAAACTTATAAAGCTAGTCGGATTAATTTACCAGATGGTTGTAAAGATGCACGCTATGCCGACAGTATCGAGCAGAGTTATCCCTTCCACCCAGAATTATTTAATCTGCTGACTAAAAAGATTGCCTCCATTCCAAACTTCCAACGTACCAGAGGCGCTTTGCGGTTATTTGCTAGAGTTATACGTTATCTGTGGGACGATACTACTGTATGGATACCGCTAATTCATTCTCACCACATTCCTGTTGGTATTGAAGAAGAAATCACCAGCGATTTAACTGCCCGTTTGGAACGTCCTTTGATGCGGATTACGATCCAAGCAGACATTTACAATAAAGATGGTAGAGAAGCACATGCTCAGTTACAAGATGCAGAATGGAAAGCTGCTGGTAAACCTCCCTTTTCAACCTGGGTAGCCCGAACTATCTTTTTACACTCTATCACTCAAGGTATATCTGCTGGTATTCGTCGCGCCGAATTAAATTTATCTTTGTTGACACCGGGGTTAGAAATTGGCTTTGTTGATACTGCATTAGAAAGACTGAGTGAAGTAGCTTGGTACTTGGAAAACGACCCAATGACAACTCTGGCTCGTTTCAAGGAAGAACCATCAATCAATAAAATTATTGCCGAAGAAAAAGCCCAAGTTGGAATTACCGAGGCGAAGGATGATTTACGAAGTCGCCGCGATGCTATTTTTGCTAATAGACTACTGACGTTAGTTATTGCACCGGAATCACCAGCTGATGTGGATGATGTATCGGATAGTATTGCCCTGTGTTTAATTGACTTTAACGAGGCAACTATTTCTGTAACTACCGAAGGGCCACCGCCAATGGTAGAGAAAATTTTTAATGAAACAGGTGAGTCGGGTAAATTCCGTACTTTTAGAAATCGTTTGTTATTTTTAGTTGCCAATAGGCAAGAATTAGAACGAGCAATTGACAATGCTAGGGAGTTTCGGGCTATTCAAAATATTCTAAACTCTCCCAATCGCTTGCAAGATTTATCAGAAAATCAGCAGAAACAACTCAAAGATAAAAAAGGTTCTCTTGATTTAGGGGTAAGAGTATCTTTAACTAATGCCTACCGCCATTTATTTTACCCTGCTAATGACTCAGTAAAAGCTCCCAAGGGGTTGATGCACTATACCCTTCCCGCCCAAGATTCTAGCGATGTGAAGGGGAAAAATAATCAACAAGATGTCATCTTAAAAGCACTGAAAGATTGTCAGAAAATTCGTGCTGATGACGCACCATCTTACGCCCCTGCTTATATTTTGCAGAAGGTATGGCTGTCTGGGTTAAACCATTGGACAACTAAAGCATTAAAAGAAGCTTTCGCTAAAGATTTGAGTTTAAATATATTTGTCGATGCCGAAATCTCAAAGCTGCGAGATACCATCCGCCAAGGTTTGCAGACTGGTAACTGGGATATGAAGGTGGGAGAAAAGCTGTTTATAAAAACTGATGACGGTAAAATTACCCTACCCGACTCCATAGAATTTTCTGAACGGATGGAACTCTACCGCCGGGGAATTCTGGAACCACCGAAACCGCGAGAAATTGAACTTAACGCCCAAGTCTTGTCCAGTACAGAATCGGTAAAACCTGTGCGGATACGGTGGAAAGCATCGGGGGCGTTGACGATTAAGCTGTATCAGGATGAAAATTTGATTGCAGGGGAGTTTCGTCCTAGCGATGAGTACGAAACAGCGATTGCCAAAGCCACAACTTTCAAAATTGTAGCTGACTACGGCAATGGCGAAATAGAGGAAAGGGAAACAAGAGCGAAGATATTGGCTTATGGTACTGGAACGCCCAGTACACCAAGCGCAGGCGAAGGTGGGAACGGTTCCTGGGATAATCCGCCTTTATTTCCAGCCAAACCGGAAGAATTTGATTTGGAAGGAACACTTGATCGGGTATTTAATGAATTAGACGATCGCATCCAAGATAATCAAGTTCAGGGTATCCAGTCGTTGGAAATCTCCGTTGGGCAAGTAATGGACTACCGCAAGTTGATGACGGCTTTCCCTATGTTGATCAAGCTAAAAGTGCAAATCGACCAAACGGCAACTATTACTGTTAATGAACAGTTTATCAGGTTAGAGTACCAAGGGCCAGTTAAAGGATTTCAGAGTTTTCAGGGGGCTGTTAACACTTTGCTAAGTAGCCCGGATGTAAAAGCTGACGTGTCCCTGAAGCTGGTATTTGAATTTTCATCTCCAGTGGAACCAAACGGCACAGAAATCAGTACTATCAAAGGTGCCCTTAATCGTAACCCGGTTGAACGGCTGAACTTGATGGCTAGAGTGACTTACTAAAGATGCAAGAGTTTCAACTGCGAGTGGTTCCTACAGACAATAATAACTTTGCCCTTGAGTTGTACCAGTGTGCCTATAAAAAGGCTGGAGAAAAAAAGAGGGCAGCAGCCAAGCGCATTGGGCGACTAAAGGGCAATGCTTTAGTGCAGGCGAAACAGGCAATATATAATTGCTTGAAAGGTAACAATTACGACCCAAAAACCCTAAGTCATAGTCGCCAGTCACCTTACGTTCTTGATGAAGAGTCGGGAGTAAACTTAGCACTGTTGTTTCAAGTATTGCAGCCCCTCTCTAAATCAGAACGGATTGCTAATATTACTGCTGGGATTACAGCGATGAGTAATGAGGAGTCCCATTACTGGTTTTCTAAAGTGAGTAACGGGCGGCGGAGTGCTGCATTAAAGGCTATTCGAGTATTGCTTGGTGATTAGTATTAATCACTACGCTATTGGCATTCGGCAGGGGAGACGATAGCGATCGCCCCTGGCGCGACGACTACGAGAACTGCTGCTGCAATCCAGGCAATCATAGTTGGCACGCGGCTCCACATTGATAATGCTGCGTTCTCGCGCAAACCTTAATTGGTGGCACAGTTGGACTTCTGGTTGATAAAGTCCTGTGAACATCATCATAAAATCGTTCACAGCTTGGTCGGCAGAATGAACATTGAGTGTAATGACGCTGGGTTGAGCGATATTTTCATCCTCAACATACCGCTGAGTTCGCCGTTCTTCCTCACTCAATGCTTCTTGTTGTAACCTACCAGAGGGAATCAATTCATGGCAGTGCAGGCAACCACCATAAGCATAAGGAAGTACAGGTCGAGTGGCAGTAAAAATATCTCCAACTTGCCTTGTTTGCTTATCAACAGGAACCTTAGCACCAATCTGAATCCCTGGAATCAGGTACTGATGCACCAGCGCGTTGAAAACTAGACGGCTTTGCATGGAGTCCGCTGCCAAGAACAAGAAATCGGTATCTACCAGCAACTTTGCGATCGCTTCATCGACGATATTTCCCACAACCGCATCATAGCGGATGGAGGGATTAGCTTGTTTGGCAACCCGGCGGGCGACATGGACTTTATAAGCAGCCAATCGCTTGCCGAGTTTTTGCAACCACAGAATCGGCTGTTTGGTTAACCAAGTCATTGTGTCCCAAGGATTTGTGCCAACAATTCGCGGTCGATTAGTTAATTCAACGCGGTCAAAGTCGATGGCGATAATGTGCCCTACTCCCAAGTGGGACAACCATTCATTGATCAACGAGCCTCCGCCGCCAAGTCCGATGATTCCCACCTTTAAATTGGCGAAAATTTCTTGTCCGACATCGCCAAACAAGCGTGCGTGGCGGTCGTACATGGGATTGGCGGCACACAGTCGGGGTTGGGGCGCAGGATAAAGTCGCCGAATATGCGAACCGATAACGGTCATGTGGTCGAGTTGAAAGCGACCAGAGGGAGTCCAGATATCCCCTGCTACAGCGTTTTTGGCAAATACTAGCGCCCCCACTGGGCCACCACGAGTAATATCGAGCAGCGCCGGATACCCTCGTTCGTGGGATGCCATATCATCAGCTGAGAAACAAACTTCGTCTCTACCACCATGACAGTGTACGGCGAAGTAGCAGAGATTCTCTTCTGCACAGTAACCCGATATCTCAGCTACAAACTTTGCAGTTAAAGCACGGTAGCCGCGAGTGCCAGGTACATAGTCAATCCTGTCTTGCGCGAGAAAAACTTCACGCGCCAGCAGGCGGATACCGCGAGAGGTTTCTACGATACCTGCTGCAATCACCGCGCCATGTTCATCACCATCGCCAGGAAAAAGATGCTGATGAAGCTTTTGATAAAGTGGCTGATCAATTCTGAATTCAATAGGTTTGTTCATCGGCTTCTCAACCACGAAATAACCTTGGTTAACTTGGTTGCAGCTGTATCAATAGCTGGGTTCAATCGCTTGGAACGCCTCGATACTTGGATTGCAGGCTGATTTCGCCAATTAGCTGAGGAGAACCCATCACCTTGAACTAAACCATCAACCCGACGTAACCCTGAATCTATATAGTGCGGGTAGACATCTGCATAGGGATACTGAAAGGAAATTGCAAAGCCTACCCAACTGCTGGAAGGCACATACTGTTCACCAATCAGTAGTTTATGGACAATAACGTTTGCGCCACCCTGCGCTTCAGCTTCCACTTCGACGGAATGTCCTGGAAAGGCTTGCTGAATTTCTGCGATCGCCTGTTCAACTTCAGGTGTCATTGGTATCCCCTCCCTATGAGTTGTCATCGGGTGCAGTGGCGCGGAACTTTTGCCCCTCATGCAGGGTGACGGTTTCGCAGTCTCCAATTTGCTGGAGGGGGGAATTGCCTTTGACCTCAAACAGTACAAAATCTTCCTGAATCGCTACCCCCTGTTTGATGGCAACTTGCTTGATTTCCAAGCCTGTAGCCTTATGCTCTGAGAAGGTTACAGGGCGTTCGTTGACGTTGACAGTAATTGTTTTTGGCTTTTTCGCCAATAGTTCTGCATTTTGCGTAGATTCGATCTGCATATAAGACTCCTTGTAAATTTCATCTTGTGGTTTTGGAATGGGAGCATTGGGGAGTAGCAAATTTTGCACTCCCTAAAAACAAGTGGTTCGGAAAACAGACTATTTAGAGCCTTTGTGCTTGGTAGGGTCAACTAGTTTGTAAAGCTGACCTGCTTGTGGTGTCGGAGGTAGAGGTTCACCTTTTGTTACAGTTCGTTCCTCTCCCGTTCCACCACCACGCGGCCCAGTAATCTCGTATTGAAGAGATATTCCCCTCGATTTGGGAGTTGATTCGGATTCGGAATTGTTAAGCGACATTGAGAACGCTTAGAAATTTGGTGTGAGTGTGAATGGAAACAATGAAGTGAAAAAGGAAAATATTGACCCAGATTTATCGGCAATAATTTTTGATAACACTGTTCTGAGTAATTTTCCTCCGGCACAGATATTACACGTTCTCAGAAGGCTCTACGAGGGTAGAGCCTTTGTTGGTAGGGCAGTTCGACGAGAGATTCAAGTTGGAACTGCAAATCCCTGTAATTCTGCTTATTCGCGTAGTCGTGCCAAGTTGGAGGCAGTTAATCAAGCTTTCCAGGAAGGCTGGATGCGATCGCCGGATGACGAGGTTAACCCAAAAGATGAAGTGGTAGAGTTACGCTTGTCGATGGAATATAGAAAGGGTTTTAGTCCAGGAGCATCAGAAGCGATGGCTATTGCCCGCAACCGTAATTGGGTTTTTGCTTCGGATGATGGTACAGCTAAACGATTTGCTAGAGAACGAGGTATTCGAGTTACTGGAACTTTAGGTATTTTAGCCAAGGCGGTTAAAAGCAATGTTCTCTGCTCGTCTGTCGCTAACAATATTCATGCTCAGTTGATTAAAGAAGGTTATAACTCTCAGTTGCCATACCAAAACGGCATTTCAAGCTATCTCAATCCATAATACTTAAAGTAGGCTGTAGTATTAAAAACAATCCATGCCCAACCCCAAGCGCCCCGCTGTATTCATTTAAAAAATAATGTCCGTGTAACTGCTGAAGGAGCAAGTTAGTTTTGAACATGGGAGCAATCCATTTCAAGAATTACATCGCTAGTATTCGCGTAAGCCTTTGTTATTATAAGTCAGGAGGTAAAATATATGAAAATTGACGTGCGTGGTGCTGTAATAGCTGCAAAAAAATATTTTGAAGATATCCAGGATATGATAGGTAATTCTATCAATGATATCTTGCTTGAAGAAGTAGAATTGTCAGAGAATAAAAGGTTTTGGTATGTAACTTTAGGTTTTAGTCGCCCTGTAGCTAAGACTGAAAGAACACTTATTCCTGAAGCTATTTCTTTAGCTACTAAATATGAACGTGAGTATAAAATATTTACTGTAGATGCAGAAACGGGGGAAGTAAAATCGATGAAAATTCGTGAGGTATGAAAGATTATATTAGTTTATTATTTCAAAGTTACAAACAAAAAGGAATTTTAATTGACACAAATATTTTATTACTTTGGTTTGTTGGGACTGTAAATCGGGGGCGAATATCACAATTTAATCGGACTGAAAAGTTTTTACCGGAAGATTACGATTTGCTAGTGAGTATCTTGTCGTATTTCTCAAAAATTGTTACAACTCCTAATGTGCTGACTGAAGTGAATAGCCTGATTAACCAGATTGGTGAACCAGAACGTTCTCAATGTTACTCTGTATTTGCTCAAGCGATGACTGCATTAGATGAATTTTATATTGAGAGTGTCAATGCTGTTCAGCTAGATAATTTTACTAAATATGGGCTGACTGACTGTGGAA
>CAZZXJ010000372.1:0-6728 GCA_964657905.1 uncultured Stigonema sp. | reverse complement strand
GGGGCATGGGGCATGGGTGCGTTTCCTATGCCCGGCGCCTGTCGCCCGAAACGGCGAGGCGACTTTACAATGCATGACAAAGTATGAGTTAATTTCGCCTATCTACTTAGCTGAGCAACACCTGTAACTAACTCATCTAGGTCGATGGGCTTACGTAAGTAAAATTGGAACCCAACGTCGGTCATTGATATGTTCTCTATAGCAGTGCCTGTCAAAGCAATGACTGGAGTTCTTCCTCCCAGATGGGTTTCAAGGATTCTGATTTGATTAAGTAACCAATAGCCGTCCTTCTGAGGCATGGAGATGTCAGTTATCAAAATATCTGGTTTAAATTGTACAAATATTTTCAAAGCCTCAGTTGCCAGCGCAACTGTTACCACCTCCGCACCATACTCGAGGAGCAAGAACTCAATTAAGTCTCGGTTATCTGTATTGTCATCTACGACAAGTACCCGTAAGCCGTTGAGTATCTCTTCGTCTGCATTATTCATGATGCCTGCTGCTTCCTCCCACCAAACGCCCTAGTCAGGGTTGCGATCGCATACGGACAAAAATTAACCTAGGACATATAATCCCTGATTCATATGCGATCGCTACCCCAAGCAGAACCAGTATTTTAGAAATTTTCTACGGAAGGTGTTGCGTTGTTGACATGAGATGAAAATAGGCAGCGAGTGCCTAACAATCAGTTGAGAAGGCATCAAATTTGATTAAATTGCGGCTCTACCAGCAATTCTGTGCCATACGAAGACAGCAATGATGGCACCGAGTACAGCAACGATAATGCCCGGAACACTCAGAGTTGCGGCTGTAAGCGCTAGTTTGCCAGTAGTCAATAAGGTTGTCAGCATGCCCCCAACGAAGGCACCAATAATCCCCAGCAATAACGTTCCCAGAATCCCACTTCCTCTGGCAGCTGGGTCAATGGCTTTGGCAATTGCTCCTGCAATCAAACCTAAAACAATCCAAGCAAGAATATTCATAAATTCAATTCCCTTAATGTTTTGAGTTGACGCTTTTAATCTATCAACGAAGGTGATGACTAACCTTCTTCCCCATGAAATAACTTGCCTAACAGCCCCATACAGAAGCAAAACTTATGCAAAACTGTGCAAGTTTAGAAAGCAAGGGGCAGGGGGCAGGGTCAAGGTAAGTACCCCAGACTATGCCTCAAGTTCTCTGGCAATGTCTTTCAACTTCTTAATAATGTCGAGGTTTTTCTCATTGCGACTGCCATACAGACGCGCCGAAAAGATAGTCACAATCTCCAGCACGTCTTCTGCCATCTCTTCCTCAAATTCTGTTAGGGAACTGTGATTGAGAATTACCACTTCCGTGCCAAAATGTTCGCATAAAGAGAAAATGAGTTCGATGCCAAACCGCAAGAGTCGGTCTCGATGAGTGAGTACTAGCCGACCAACATCTCCTTGGCAAATCCGCTGAATGAGTTGTCGCAGACCACTTTTACGGTAGTTCATTCCAGAACCAATGTCTTGAATCAGCTCGAACTGCCAATCATTGGCGACACAAAAGGATTCAAGGATACTAATTTGGTGCTTGAGGTCTTTCTTCTGGTGGGGACCGGACACTCGCACGTAAGCCAGTGTTATGCGGTCACAGGCTACCCTAGAAGGAGCGAGACCTCGCAGTTGCACCAAGTCATAACGGCGATGTCCTGAGGGGGTGCGCTCAACTGCAATCTTTCCTGCCGCTTCCCAACGGCGCAAGGTGTCGCGGGACACTCCTAACTCAGCAGCAGCTTGACCAATTCCTACTTTCATACCTTAATTATAAGCAAAGATGCGACCGATCCTCAGATCTGCATAGGTTTGCATAACTTAATTACTCTTCCTTCAGGAATAGGTAGGAAATTGAAAACTGGTATGAACTCCAAAGAAATTTGTTGGTGTTAACAAAACGGCGCAGCTAAGTGCAATCTTTATGCTGTAGAGTACCGATTTCCTGTGGGCGAAGCAAGCAGTATTTTCTAGCGTTATGGATCTTGGGATGAAATGATGAATACTAAAAAAACTATTCTGACCGTGACGGCAGCTTTTGTTTTTAACCTAGGGTTAACTCATGCTGCCAATCCTGATCAGCCAGTGAAAAAAGTTGCATCACAATTTGTGCCGCTTGAGCAGATTTCTTCACAGCAAGCAAAGCTCGCAGTTTTCAGCGAAACCCCACTTCAGCGTGGAGCCAAAGTTTGATGCACGACGACCTACTGAAAGTGGGGGGTTCGCACCTGCTAATACAGCAACATGCGCCTTAATATTCCGGAACCGACGGGTCTATTTCTTTACTCCAAGCGGTAATTCCACCCTTCACATTCGTACCTTCAATTCCCGCTTCCTTGAGGATACCGAGGGCTTTTGCGGAACGCCCGCCCATCTTACAATGAGCAATCAATCGGTGACCGTTGAGCAGTTCCTTCACCTTGTCAACGCCTTGTCCTTGTTCTATATCCGGTAAAGGTATCAAGACGGAACCAGGAATCTTGGCAATTTCATATTCATGAGGATTGCGGACATCTAGCAGTATAAAATCATCTGCTTTGCTATCCAGCAATTGCTTCAACTCTTGCACAGTCATTTCTGGGATTGCCATCTGCTGTTTCGCCTCCTCTGCTTGAGCTTGTGGGATACCGCAGAATTGTTCGTAATCAATCAACTTCTCAATCACCGGACGCACCGGGTTGGGACGCAACTTCAATTCGCGGAACGTCATCTCTAGGGCATTGTACAGCAGCAGTCGCCCACTCAGGGTCTTACCCTGTCCAATAATAATTTTGACAGCTTCCGTTGCCTGAATCGTACCAATGATACCACACAAAACACCCAGTACACCACCTTCAGCACAGGAGGGAACCATTCCTGGTGGTGGTGGTTCAGGGTAAAGGTCACGATAATTCGGTCCACCCTCGTAGTTAAATACAGTAGCTTGTCCTTCAAAGCGGAAGATGGAACCGTAGACGTTAGGCTTGTTCAGCAACACGCAGGCATCGTTTACTAGATACCTTGTAGGGAAGTTATCAGTACCATCCACCACGATATCGTAAGGCTTAATGATATCAAGGGCGTTTTCTGAACTGAATCGTGTTTCGTACAAGTCAACCTGACAAAGGGGATTAATCTCTAGAATGCGGTTCTTTGCAGATTGAATCTTGGGTTTACCCACCCAAGACGTACCGTGAATCACTTGGCGTTGCAGGTTGGAAGTATCGACAACATCGAAATCAACAATACCGATGCGTCCGATACCAGCAGCAGCAAGATACAAAAGCAACGGCGAACCCAGTCCACCAGTACCGATACACAGCACACTAGCAGCTTTCAAGCGTTTTTGTCCCTCCATTCCAACTTCCGGCAAAATCAGGTGGCGGGAGAAACGTTCGTATTCTTCTTTTGTCAGCTGGACTTCATCCAGATTGGGATTGAGCATGGCAGTTTGATGTGGAAGCGCAGACTTTTTATCCTACCGAAAAAAGTGAGAGAGTTGTTAGTGGTTAGTTGTTAATTGTTAGTTGTCAAAAAGTACGACTAACCACTAACCAGTTTGAATTACCTCGTCTTGGAACTGGTGGCTATCATCCAGACACCAGCTTTTGATGTCAGCAGCAATGCCCTTTTGTACGGAAACAATTATATAAGAGTATTCCTGCCAAGCGTACAGCCGATCAAATTCTGAGGGCATGGCTGGATAATCGGGATGGGAGTGATAAATTCCAATGATATTCAGATGCCGATCGCGTGCTTCCTTTTGTGCTTGCAACATCACTAGGGGTGCGATCGCATACCTTCGCCTTTGACTATAAGCCATGCCATCATCTGGAAAATCTGCTGCTTCTGGACTCCAGGCATTATCTGTTGACATCACTTCTACTACAGTTTTGCCCGAACTTGCCTGATAACCCAGTATTATACCACAGCACTCCTCCGGGTAAGTACTTTCGGCGTGTGTGCGCATGGTTTGCAAGTGTTCTGGTTGGAGTTTGAGAACCACAGAGGATTTTTAACACGCAGATGAACGCAGATGGACAAGGCACTGCAGTTCCTAATTATACCGACGCTACCACTATGTCACTAATTTTTGATCGCGTCTCTGAGGAATATCACCTAAATTAACTAGTACATGACGCCGGAAATAAAGCTACCATACCCTGCGGGAAGCCGCTGCGCGTCTACAGAATTGGTTATTGCCTGCAACTCAAGGTTTTTTAATTTTTAGATTGCTTCGCTTCGCTCGCAACGCTACGCGATTTTTAATTCCGCGCAGCGGTACTAGATGATTTTTAGCCATTAATGTGCTTTACCCGCGCCTAGATAGAGTTCGCCTACCTTGGGATCATTCAGCAATTCTAAACCAGAACCTGAGATAGCATCGCGTCCAGACTCCAGTACATAACCTCGATGAGCCATTTCTAAAGCCTTGCGGGCATTTTGCTCTACCAATACAATTGCCGTACCTCCCCAGTTAATTTGTTTAATTTGGTCAAAGACTTGTGTGACAAGGATGGGAGATAACGCTGCTGAGGGTTCATCTAAAAGCAATAAGTTGGGTTCCAACATTAAAGCTTTACCCATTGCCAGCATCTGGCGTTCACCACCGGAGAGGGTACCAGCGCGTTGACTACGGCGATCGGCAAGCCTAGAGAACATGGTAAATATTTTGTCTTTAAGCGGTTTTAGGGGCACATTGCGCACAAAAGCCCCCATTTCGAGATTTTCTTCGACACTAAGGGAGGGGAAGACATTGGCAAGTTGCGGTATGTAGCACATCCCTCGTTGAACGATTTGATTCGACTTTAGCCCAACGATATTCTCGCCTTTGAAGGTAATTGTGCCTGTATGGGGGGTCAAAAGTCCAAAAATTGTTTTTGCCAAGGTAGATTTCCCAGCACCGTTGGGACCAATCACTGTTACTAATTCTCCCTGTTCCACCTGGAAATTTACACCTTGCAGGATATCCACATCCTTGATGTATCCGGCGTGGACATTTTTAACTTCTAGTAAATAGTCGTTAGTCATTAGTCATTGGTCATTAGTGATTAGTCATTGTAGAGACTGAAGATGCAACGTCTCTACATTCATCATTGGTCATTGGTCATTCGTAACACTCAGATGACTAATGACCAATGACAAAGGACAATTAACTATTATGGCGTCTTTTGCAAATCCGGTCGTTCTTCTGGAACGATCGCCCCTTCTACTGGACAAACTTGGATACATATACCACAGTCAATGCAGGTGGCAAAGTCAATCCAGTACCAGTCGGTTCCTTTGACGTTTTTGCCTGGACCCGGATGAATGCAAGCTACTGGACAGGCGTCTACGCAATCAGCTACACCTTCACAGACATTAGTCACAATCGTGTGCGCCATAGTTCCCCTCTCGATTAAGAAGCTGTATTTAGCTAGATGTTTCTAGGCTAGCAACAATACTGAGTCAATAGTTCATAGTCCACAGTCAGTAGTCCAAGAATTATTGACTATTGACTCAATCATTGGGGAACCATCAGCTTTGACCCAAGCAATTTGAGCAATGCTGCGATCTCGTGCATATTGCCGGATGGCATCCGCATTTAGTCCACCCAAATCCATTTCCACCCTTACGAGTTCGGTAGAATCTCGAAGTTTTTCAGCGTAGGCAAAGGCAGGGGCATAAGCATCTGATGTTTCTGGTACGACCAACCAATGACTAGCTAGGGTAGCTTGCGGTAATTGCTGACTAGACAAAAGAACTTGGTATAAATCTTCTATGAATAGTACAAAGCCAATTCCAGGGGTATTTTCTCCTAGGGGATGATATAGTCCCAAAAGCTGATCATAGCGACCACCTCGCCCTAAAACCCGTGCTTGTCCATCAGTATCATTCACTACCTCAAACACTATGCCCGTGTAGTAGTCAAAGGTTTGAATGAGACTCAGGTCAAGAATTAAGGGGAAACTTCCCCTAGATTCAATTAATTTTACCACAGATTTAAGATTCACCACCGCTTCTAGGGATTGATCTAGCCCCAGACTGCTGACGAGTTGCAAGACATCAGTTGGGTTTCCACGTAAATCCAACATAATTCTGGCGCGTTCCCTGAGTTCATCACTTAGAGGTAAAGTGTCTATGGTGACGCGGTCAAGGCTCGATATCGCACTCCGGACTTTTCCTTGTAAGTGTTCGGGAAAAGCTTTCAGGAGCGATCGCGTGATTCCCGCCTCGCCCAAAATCAAATGCCAGTGACCTAACGGGAGTGCTTGTAAACAATCTGCCACCAACAGCAGCACTTCTGCATCGGCTAGCAATCCACCACTGCCTAGCAACTCTACCCCAGCTTGGTAAAATTCCTGCTGGGAATTTTGTTTTAACTCGGGCATACGTTGGAAGACATTGGCGTTGTAGTACAAGCGTTGCGGATAACGCAGACCCGCCATGCGCGTTACCACCGCACGAGCAATAGAAGCTGTCAGTTCTGGACGCAACCCTAATTCTTCATCTTCGGCATTTTGCAATTGAAGCACCGCAGATCGCTGAATTGCTCCCCCCGCCATCAGCGTATCTATGCGTTCCAGGGTTGAGGTGATAATTCTGTGATATCCCCACCTGTGAAACACTTGCTCTAACCTATCCTCAATCCAGCGTTTTTGAGCTACATCTAGAGGCAATAAATCTCTAGCTCCCGCTGCTGGTTGATACACCATTATTTTTTCTTCCCACCAAACAAACCACCGAACAAAC
>CAZZXJ010000371.1:0-6736 GCA_964657905.1 uncultured Stigonema sp. | reverse complement strand
ACTCCTGACTCCTGAACGCCAGTTTGCTCAACGGAGGGAACCTCCGCACGCAACTCGCTCCTCCTAACTCCTGACTAAGTACACTAGTGTAGATAGGAATGTCCGTGGCTTGAGCCAAGAGAGTGTCAATAGATTAATCCTGAGTTCTGAGAGATTGGGCTAGTAGATAGACTTTAGTCCATTCGCCCAGCACTTGATGAGTTTTGAGTTGTAGCTGTTGGGCGATCGCCTCTACTGCATAGCCTGCTTTACGTAACTCCAGGATCTGTCGCTGCATCGCCGTCAATTTTTCTGACAACAGCCCGAATTGCTTTTGCGTTAGTCCCAAGTTGTTTTCTTGTAAGGAAATTGAGAGCCAGTTATCGACCAGTTCTGGTTTACCTTTAAGGGCAAACACACGCACAGCGTGGTAGCTGATTTTTTCTCGCAAACGGTAGACGAACTGAATGGGCTTATCTAATTTTTTGGCAATTTGATCCTGAGACTTGCCTTGCAGGTAAAGTCGCAGCCACTGCACTGCCTCTAACCCGATATTTTCAAGTAAATAATTTTCAAATTCCTGAAGGACGGCTTGACGCAGCGCCTGTTGCTCTTCCTGATCTTGTGCTTCAAGATATTCTGTGAGCACCTGGCTATCCATTAAGTTCACCCGATTATCACTATCGTCTGTGAGAATCTCTTCTGAGACTAGCCTAACTTGGTCATTGGTTGGCACCTGGGTCAAGCCACCACGTTGAGTGCGACGCAGGTAGTTAACAAAGCGATAGACTAGTAGCGGTTGATTACGTACTGGTCGTAGACAATACTCTTCAACAGAGGCAAACAGCAGTGCAGTTTGTAGACGTTTATCACCTGTATACTCGCCAATGCAAATCATTTGCTGCTGTATGTAGCTATCGCCTTGCAGTAGTTCTTGCAGCACTTCTTGCAATACATCTAGTACACTGCGTTGGCGATCGCGGCTCAGGGATATCCAAGTTTGAATCTTATTTCGTAATGTCGCTAGACTTCCCAGACGAGTCAGCAAATTGCGATACGCACGTTCGCGCCCCGAACCCAAGTATCTTTGTATTAAAATACGATAGCGATACTCCATCGCTTGTTTGGCGATCTCCATTTCCTGAGAGTTGATCACCTCAAACCGTTTTGAGTCACTTCCTAAAAGCCAACGAATAATACTTTCCCTGGAAGCCTCACTTTGTTCTGGACACTCCACAGCTAGACGCTTGTACCAATATTGCGTCAGTTTTTCCGCATCTTGTGCCATAGTGAGATTGCGCTCCTCGAAACCCTGCTTTAAAGTTTGCATCACAACCCCCTTTTGTCCAACTCAACTTTTTCACACTTTTTTTGCCCCTAATGGAATCATGTCCATAATGACATTTCAGTGATTCCACTTTTTATTACGTTTTAACTCGCAGAACTTATGCAGCATTTTCTGGATCTTGGAGCTTGCTCTTAACTTTAAAGTGCTGTAAATCCAGTTAAGGGAGTCGTTTTCCTGATTTCATTAAATTTTTAAGTTTTATAAAGTACCAGATGTTGTTTCAATGAGCATGTGTACGATCTGCCCAAAGTGTATGGAAATGTAAGTTAGCTACTAAGGTGTTTAAAACACTATACAAATTGAGCATCATGTGTATAACGGAATTCGGTCGTTTCATCTCGTAGAATTGACCACATGGTAAGGGCGGGGGAAAGAGCGCCCCTACGGTCATATTGTGGTCTACTCAAATGAAAGAAAGTGCTCCGCCGCCTGACTCATCCCACGCCATACTTGACTATTTCTGTCAATGCGTAAGTCCTAATTTCGACATCACTAATCGAGAAGTATTAGGGCACTGCCCACCAATTGTAACTACTGGTTCCTTACCACCGCTACATAGCAATCATTAAAAAAAGAAACTATTCCTAATGATAGAGTTAGTAAATCTATCATTAGGAATAATGAATGCAAATTAATAGCAATTAAGTTTCTATTAAGAAGGCAGAAGTACGAAGGCAGAAGGCAGCTATGTATCCCCATAAATAAATTCAGGGGATGAGCGCAAGGACGCAGTATATATGAGCGCTACGCATCTCGAAATACATATTTTCTTTGTTTTTCATAACTAAAGTTAGGGGCTTTAAACCCTTTTGACATCGGGCACATCAAAAGGATCTCTTCCCTTCTGCCTTCTGCCTTCTGCCCTCTGCCTTTCTTCGGTAATATCTGGCGCTATTTTCCGGAATTCATTAAAATTACCATAAAATTATCAAGATTTAGATGCCGTAATCTTGAGTAAAGACAATAACTGAACATCCGCGTCAATTAAAGGTATACTACTGATCAGGTATTGATAGACTTTAGAGAGTGATTTGAGATTGTTGTATAACCTATTTAAAACGCTCAACACAAATGCTTTTTTGCTCACCAAATTCATCAAAATTTAGTATTTAGTTAACCTAAAGTTAATCTTAAAAAGAGACACGAAATCTGGCATTTCTGCATAGGGTGAATCTGGGAATTAACCTTGATGGAGTACCGGGTTTAACACTGCAACAATATGACCGCATTCAGTTTCATATCATGCCTAGGAGTCAGAAATTATGACGATCTCACCTTCAAAAGAGCAGAAGCCGCAAGCAGAAGACAAATCCACCAGCCTGCAAGCGCCTTTGGGCGCAGAAGAGTTGCGGAAGATAAACGCTTACTGGCGAGCCGCAAACTACCTATCTGTTGGGCAAATTTATCTATTTAAAAATCCGCTACTTAAAGAACCCCTGACGTTAGATCACATCAAACCTAGATTGCTGGGTCACTGGGGTACAACTCCCGGACTCAATTTCATCTATGTCCATCTCAACCGGGTGATCAAGCGGGATGACTTGGACATGATCTACATTGCAGGACCCGGTCACGGTGGTCCTGGCATAGTCGCCAACACGTACTTGGAAGGCACTTACAGCGAATTCTACCCCAACATCTCTCAAGATGCTGAGGGCATGAAAAAGCTGTTTAACCAGTTCTCTTTCCCCGGCGGAATTCCCAGCCACGTTGCACCCGAAACTCCAGGCTCGATTCACGAAGGTGGTGAACTGGGCTATTCAGTTTCCCATGCTTTCGGAGCTGCCTTCGACAATCCTGACCTCATCGTCGCCTGTGTTGTCGGCGACGGCGAAGCCGAAACCGGACCCCTGGCAGCCAGTTGGCACTCCAACAAATTCCTCAACCCCGTTCACGATGGTGCGGTGCTGCCGATCCTGCACCTGAATGGTTACAAGATTGCTAACCCAACGGTGTTGGCTCGCATCAGCCATGAGGACTTAGAGAACTTGTTCCTCGGCTATGGCTACAAGCCTTACTTTGTGGAGGGATCTGACCCGGAAAAGGTACACCAAGTGATGGCGGCTACCCTAGATACTGTGATTGCCGAGATCAAAGCCATCCAGCAGGATGCCCGCACCAATGGCGTTACTAAGCTGCCTCGCTGGCCGATGATTATCATGCGTACCCCCAAAGGGTGGACAGGTCCGAAGGAAGTAGATGGGAAGAAAACTGAGGGTTTTTGGCGATCGCACCAGGTACCTTTCTCAGAAATGGCAACCAAGCCAGAACACGTAAAGCTGCTGTCCGAGTGGATGAAGAGTTACAAGCCAGAAGAACTCTTTGACGAGAACGGCAAGCTGATTGACGAACTGGCTGAACTAGCTCCATCAGGCGATCGCCGCATGGGAGCAAACCCTCACGCCAACGGAGGTTTACTGCTTCGCGACCTGAAGATGCCTGACTTCCGGGACTATGCAGTTGATGTGCCCAAACCAGGGACGGGTGACGCAGAAGCCACCCGAATCATGGGGAAATTCCTGCGGGATGTGATGAAGCGTAATCAGCACAATTTCCGGATCATGGGTCCTGACGAGACAGCATCAAACCGCTTAAATGCTGTATTTGAGGCAACAGATCGGACTTGGATGGAAGAAACGTATTCTTATGACGACCATCTGTCTCCTGATGGTCACGTGATGGAAATCCTCAGCGAACACACGTGTGAGGGTTGGCTAGAAGGCTATCTACTTACGGGTCGCCACGGCTTCTTCTCTTGCTATGAGGCATTCATCCATATCATAGACTCCATGTTTAACCAGCACGCCAAGTGGCTGAAGGTCACCCGTCATATTCCTTGGCGTAGACCGATCGCCTCTCTCAACTACCTGCTAACTTCCCACGTTTGGCGACAGGATCACAACGGCTTTTCTCACCAAGACCCTGGTTTTATTGATCACGTGATCAACAAAAAAGCAGAAATTGTTCGGGTTTACCTACCCCCCGATGCCAATACACTGCTATCCGTCACCGACCATTGTTTACGTAGTCACAATTACGTGAATGTGATCGTAGCCGGGAAGCAACCAGCGTTACAATACCTCGACATGGATGATGCCATCAAGCACTGCACTGAAGGTCTTGGTATTTGGGGTTGGGCAAGCAACGACCAAGGCACAGAACCAGATGTGGTTATGGCATGTTGTGGAGATATTCCGACCCAAGAAACCTTGGCTGCTGTGGACTTCCTGCGGCAACATCTCCCCGACATCAAGATTCGGGTGGTGAACGTAGTGGACTTAATGACACTCCAGTCGCCAAGCGAACATCCTCACGGGATCAACGATCGGGATTACGAAGCAATTTTCACACCCGATAAACCGATTATCTTTGCCTTCCACGGCTACCCCTGGGTAATCCACCGTCTCACCTACCGTCGCCCAAACCATGACAATCTTCATGTTCGGGGATACAAAGAAGAGGGAACGACCACCACACCATTTGATATGTGCGTTCTCAATGAGATAGATCGCTTTAGTCTGGCAGATGACGTACTTGACCGTGTACATCGGTTCAAGTATGAACGCGCTCACGTGAAGCAGATGATTCACGACAAGTTAATCGAGCATAAGCTCTATGTCCGCGAACACGGGGATGATATGCCAGAAGTGCGCGATTGGAAGTGGACGGGCGGTGTTAGTACAGATCAGCCAAAAGACCATGCTTCGCCTTCACAAGAAGGAGCAGAAGGGGAAGCCAGATCGAGATCTTAGGGATTTCCAAATAAAAAAATATCCAACTATTTCTTGTGGGGTGGGCTTCTAGCCCGCCCCACAATATTGGATAATTTATTTGTTGGAGTTCCCTTAACACGGCAACTTACACAAAGCGATGTCTGACGACAAGCGGCTCCGCGTCTACGCATCGAATACACAAGTTGAAAATGCTATAATCAAAGGAGTACACAAATGCTATAATATAAAGCCAAGTGGAAAAAATAGAACTGCAACTTGACGATAAAACCTTAGAGAAAGCACGTTGGTTGGCGAAATCGCACCATCGTAACTTGTCGGAATTGATTGCATATGCAATCAATCAACTGGAGGTAACAGATCCACCGAAAGACCGCTTGCTGGGACTTTTTGCTGATGATGCTGAGTCAGTAGATCAGATGCTTGAAGAAGTTATGAAAGATAGGGCAGCACACCCATTAAATCAAAGATTTGGATAAAGCACTACTTGATACGGATATTTTTTCTGAGATTCTTAAGGGGATTAACCTGCGTGTTGCTGCTAGAGCTTCGAATTATCGTTATACCAACGGTAGCTATACTATCTGCATTGTTACAGTAATTGAGATTGTCAAAGGCTGGCATAAACTTCAACGTGAAGACAAAATTCAGCAGTTTTTTGCTGAAATTTCCGATGCGGAACTGTTAACACTGGAACTCAGGGACGCTGAATTGTCAGGGCGGATCTATGCAGATTTAGAACGCACAGGACAACCGATTGGACTAGCCGATGCCATAATTGCGGCTATTGCCATCCAACAAGACTTGACTTTAGTTAGTGGTAATTTATCACACTATCAACGAATTCAAGGGCTGGGTTACAGCCTGAAGCTGGATAATTGGCGAACATAGAAGTTAGATCATGTCCGCTAGGGTAGACTTCCCTGCTGCCATTCCTAGAGTAGTTGCAGTTGGCGCAACCAATCTTGTGGGTCATCGTGCACCATAAGTACTTATGCAAAAATATTTATGTCATTGCGAACGAAGTGAAGCAATCTCAAACCCCTGCGATTGCTACCCTTCGGGAAGCCCCCTTCGGGGTCTACATTCCGCTTCGCTCCATTCGCGGCGGACATTGTATATTTAATTTTGCATGACTACTTACAGTAACTACGGCAAGGGATTAGCGGTAGTTGCGCCGAGAGGAGATCTGGATTCACCAGGATTACTAGGTGGGATTCCCACAACAGGCGGCACTTAGCTTGATGCCTCTTAATATAAGCGATTACTTTAACTGCCCCACATACTGCATTTCTAAAAATTTTATACCAACAACACATGCTTTCCTTCCTTTACGATCGCCTGCCTTTAGTCAAAACTCCAGTATTTAAAGTTGAGAGAGTAGGCACTCGTGCTGCAAAACTATATCACCAAGTAGATCTATTAGTTATGATCTAATAATTCGTAATTCGTAATTCGTAATTTACAATTCCGGAATTATGAATTAATGAATAATTAATTCATTGAGGGACAGAGCAACTAATTTTAATTATGAATTCGGAAAAAAAGCAAAGCATCCTTACTGCAGAGCAAGTGCATAAATGCAGGGGATTGAATAAAAAGTTGCAACGCATTCTTTCTTTTCCATAAATAAATTTACTTGCTCTGTACCCTCAATTAATTAATTACGAATTACGAA
>CAZZXJ010000370.1:0-6740 GCA_964657905.1 uncultured Stigonema sp. | reverse complement strand
TTGAATTTTTATTTTTACTATTTTCGTCGGCTGACAAATTTTCCCATATCTTCTTATACTCTTTTTTAATTTCATCAGCCAACGATTGGGGACTGAGAATTTGAGCATTTGCCCCATATTTTAAGATGCGCTGGCGAAACCAAAACCAATAATCTATCGTTGTTTCGATCTCGCGGAATTTTCCTTCCGGGTCGCTGGAAATAACCACTTCATCTTTACGTCGAGGTTGGTAGTGGGCTAATTGTCCACTCGTGCGATAGCGTACTTTTAATGTTGGGAAATCGCAGGATACCCAACGGGTTCCAGATGCAGCACCAACGCTGGCAATTTTATCGAGACGAAAGAGATGGTTTTGGTCGATGTTGTGCCAATGATCAAACCGCCAAGAACGCCAGTCAGGGATAAATGCAAATAGGTACAGAAGACCGTCATGCAATCGCAATTCCGAACGGTCAATATCCCAGATACGTCCTTCTCCTTGTTTGCTTTGATAGCGAATCGTATAGCGACATTGTTGCACAAAGCGTTCTTGGAGTTGCCGAACGATAGTATTTGAATTGCGATCGCTATAATCAACGGGAGGACTAAAATCAACTTTAACAAATGATGGAATGTCCGATTCTGTAAGATTATTAATGCGTTGAATTTGGCTTGCTTGTGCCGAGAAACCCATATCAGCAAGGAAATATGCGGCTAGTGCAAGGGCTTCTCGCTGTTCGCTAGAGATCAGAACAGGGAAATTTGACTCAACTAATTTGTAGGGACTGTGAGTTCCACTTTCAATTTCGATACCGCAGTCTCTCAGTTTGCGAATCGTGCGGGTAAGTTTTTGCTTAACGTCTGCATTATCAGGCGATTTACCGTGCTGTTCGAGAAAGACTGAAAGTAAATCTGCTAGTTCTTCGCGTCGCCGTGGTTTTTCGGCTAGAAGTCTGAGGATTTCTAAAGCAAAAGCTATTTGGTTGTAATCGTTGCTTGTTTTGGAGGGCATAGTTTACGCTGCAAGTTTATCTTGCTGTCCCCCAGAACGTCCAATTGCTTGATTTTTGGGAAAGGCTAGAGCGAAGACAGCGCTACTACGAACCTATCAATTTTGGGTGGACAAGCTACTAGTGGTCTGTCGCATTAATTATGAGCGGTTAAGAAAGTTCGTAGTAAGCACTTTAGTGCTTGACATTGAGGGTACATCCCAGTTTTGCAAAAAAGTGATCGGTAGTGTGAGCATCTTGCTCACGTGGACTACTAAGAATTTACGAAAACGGGATGCACCCGACATTGAGCGATAAATCGCTCACTACGAACCCATCAAAATTAATCCGACAAGCTACTAGATGTGGTCATTTCCCATAATTATATAGATTGATATCAAATTTTGACTACAACTTTCTCAAAACTGGGTTTAGATTGTATTCAACTCACACAGGATTCATCAAGTGAAGCTTTTTTTACAGCCTCTCTACTCTCAACTCAACCCAGGAGTTGAGAAATGTCCCCTTGGGTGTACCTCTGAATGTATTATCACTCAAAAAGCTCCCAGCCTCCAGCCACCGCCTGCATGTGCTTGTCCTCTATCATCGCACCAAGCGAAGACTTATGGAGAAATTATACATGGGGATGCGGATATTATCAGCAATCAAGCTGCAACAGGTGATGGTAAGACGTTGGGTGCGAATTTACCAGGACTAATCAATCCTGATTTTCGCATGATGGGGTTGTATCCCACAATTGAACTGGTGGAAGACCAAGCCGAACAACAAAACAAATACAACGAACTGTTTGGTTTAGATGCTTCTCAACGGGTAGACCGTTTATTTGGTGCGGAATTAAGCAGACGGGTTAAGCAAGCAAATAAAAGTAACAAGTTTCAAGAACTGCTGCTAGCAATTCAACAAAAGCCAATTTTGCTGACCAACCCTGATATTTTCCATTACATGACTCACTACCAGTATCGTGACCCAGCTTATGGTAGCGATTTCCTACCGTTGGTATTGGCGGAATGGCCTGATTTATGGGTGTTTGATGAATTTCATATTTTTGGTAGTCATCAAGAAACTGCGGCTTTAAATAGTTTGGCGTTCATTCGTCGCAGCCAGGAAAATCAATCTCGACCCAGACGGTTTTTGTTTACTTCCGCAACGCCAAAACCCGATTTTATCGAACAATTACGCAAAGCAGGTTTTAAGGTTGCTGCGGTTGAGGGGGTTTATGCAAGTGAGAAAACGACCGGGTTTCGACAAATTCTGCAAGCTGTGGAATTAGAGTTTGTGGAATTAACACTAGAGGCAGACACGCAGACATGGTTAAGGGAAATGATTCCCACAATTGGGGAAATTCTCAATGCGGAATCAAAAGCGAGGGGATTGATTATTGTTAATTCGGTGGCGAAAGCTGGTCAGGTGACTCGTTTACTGAATGATTTATTACCAGGGGTTAAAGTTCGAGAAATCAGCGGACGCATCGACAGACAGCAAAGATTGCAGGTGCAAAGCGAATTGAAAGATGCTGAACAACCAGTTTTAGTTGTGGGTACATCGGCTGTTGATGTTGGTGTGGATTTTAAAATTCACCTGTTGATTTTTGAAAGTAGTGACTCAGCGACGGTGACGCAGCGTTTGGGACGTTTGGGTAGACATCCGGGTTTTAAGGTGTACAAAGCATTTATCTTGATTCCCGGTCATACTCCTTGGGTGATGGCTAGACTGCAAGAAAAACTCAGTCCCGATCAAGAGGTGACGCGAGAGACTTTAGCTTCGGCGATCGCTGATGCCTTTGACCCACCCAAGGAATTTGAAAAATATCGTCAGCGTTGGGGTGCATTGCAAGCCCAGGGGATGTTTTCGCGGATGACTCAAGAGAATAAGAAAGTCAGTGAATTAGTGCGCGATCGCATGACGGAAGATTTGCAGCGCGTTTACTCGCAAGATTTGAAATCAACACACAAACAGTGGTTTGCAATGCAAAATAACCCTATTGGTAAAGCTACCCAAAAAGAACTTTTGCACTTCCGGGGAGGGTCAGCACTACAAGCCGCCGTCTGGGACGGTAATAATTTTTATACTTATGACTTGCTGCGATTATTACCCTATGCGCGAGTAGAAATCATCAACCGCGAGACATTTTTAAATGCATCTCATAACTCAGGACGAGGAGAAGAAGAATTTCCAGAGGATTTTACCAACGTTTATCTTCGCATTCAGGAATGGGTTGATCGGCGGATTGATAACATTACTTTACACTGCAATCGTCCGAGTGGTGAATTACAAATTGGTCAACTTTGTTTAATCGATAAATTAAGTGTCATAGGAGATCTCCAATCTGATGTCACGACTTGTTTACGCCAAAAGAAATTACTGACTTTTTTAGTGCCAGTCAACAAAAACAACCAAGGTAGCCATTGGCAAGTGAGTCGTACCCTTAATCTTAGTCCTTTATTTGGTTTATACCGTTTGGTTGACGCTAGCACAGAAGCTTATGCTTGTGCATTTAATCAAGATGCTTTACTTCTAGAAGCTTTAAAGTGGCATTTGAAAAAATTCACGAGTACACGATTTGAATCTTCTATCTTTTGATATTGGTTACCGAAAAAATCAGGATTTCAGATTCATTCTGACTCCTGACTTCTGACTTCTGACTCCCTCTTTAATTATGTCTACTCTTCTCCAAACACTACTCATCGAAACTCTACCAGAAGATACAGACCCTATCTTGCGTTTGTATGTAGAAAAGTTACTCCCATCTCTAGAACAAGAATTTGCTCTAATTTCAGCCTTGGGTGGTGCTTACGAAGCACACTATCAATTATTATCGAAGCTTGGAGACTCCTATGCTCAAGAAAAAGCACAAAAGTGGTCAAGTCGTGCCGATCAAAATTTACTGGTTCATGTTCTCAATGGCTTACTAACTGCTTGGAACATTAGTAAACATTTACATCAGCCTTTATCAGATATTGAAAAATATCTCCTTTGTTTAGGATTAACATTGCACGATTACAACAAGTATTGCAACGGTCAAGGCGAAGAAACACCGAAAAATTGGGAAACTGAGGAGATTATTAATCTATGTCGTGATTTAGGTGAAAAATTCAAGTTTAACTTATTTTGGTCAGAATGGCAGGAGTATTTACCTGAAATTGCTTACTTGGCACAAAATACGCAAAATAAAGTCGGCACAAATATTTATCCTGTCAACTGGCCCGTTACTAAAATTAAAGACCGTCGCAGATTAGAAATTCCTCTACGTCGTCTACTTGCTTTTGGTGATATTGCCGTACATTTCAGTGATCCAGCAGATGTCGATACTCAAACCGGAGGACAACGCCTACGGGATCAACTGCGATTTTTAAATATTAACAAATATTTGGTTTATCATCGCTTGCGAGATACCATAGGCATTCTTAGTAATGGTATTCATAACGCCACAATGAACTATGCCAGACAATTAAATTGGGAACCAATTTTATTCTTTGCTCAAGGTGTCATTTATCTTGCACCAGCAGATAATAAAACTCCGGATATTAACGAACTCCAAAACCATATTTGGGAGCAGATAAGTGGAATTTTAGCCAGTAAAATGATGGGTGGAGATATTGGTTTTAAGCGAGATGGTAAGGGTTTAAAAGTTGCACCGCAAACCTTAGAATTATTTTCCCCATCCGAACTCATTCCCAAACTGCCACGAGTTATTGAGGTCAAAGTAGCAAATATTAAAGACCCTGCTACCCCCAAACGTTTGGATAAATTGTCTTTAACTGAAAATGAGCGAGAATTTCTGAGTAAAGGTGCAGATATTCGTGCAGATAGAATTGCCGAATTTATTTTTTTTACTCAAAAAGAGTTTTTTGGTGATTCACCAGAATACATCAATTGGATAATTCATAAATTAGGAATTCAAGACAAAATATCTCCCGACCAAACACAAGTAGAGTCAGGAGGTGTAAATTATGGATGGTATCATGCTGCTGCATACTATATTGCTACTCATGCAAGTTTAAAGCCAGAAGATGTTTCAGAAAATCTTGAAAGATGGGCTGAAGATTTAGCAACCTGGGCAAGTGAAAATAACTTGCTGCCTTCACACGCTAGCCCGATTCGCAATATTTTTTATGAATACTTAACACAATATTTAGAAGTTAAAGGATGGGAAAGTCATTATCCTGATTTTGATGCCGAATTTACAGCTTATGCTGATGCCAAAACGAAGGTAGCTAAACAACCTATTTGTTCATTAAGTTCGGGTGAGTTCCCATCCGAAGACCAAATGGATTCAGTGGTTTTATTTAAGCCGCAGCAATATAGTAATAAAAATGCTCTTGGAGGTAGACAAATAAAACGCGGCATTTCCAAAATTTGGGCTTTAGAAATGTTATTGAGACAAGCTTACTGGGCAGTACCAGCCGGAAAATTAGAAGAACAACAACCAGTATTTTTATATATCTTTCCGGCTTACGTCTATTCACCGCAAACGGCTGCGGCTATCAAATTGTTAGTCAACAATATGAAGCTGATAAACCTTTGGGATGTCCGCAAGCGATGGTTAGAGTTTGACATGAATATCAATGCCTTGCAATCAGTGAATTGGTTAAATGATGAAGCTGAATTAGGACGGTTTAAAAAAGATAAATATAACAAAGAAGACTTGCCTTTTATGGCAATGAACTACACGACAACTCGCGGTAAAACACTGGCTGATGCCTGGGTGCAACCTGCTTTCTTGGCTTTATCACTTCCCATATTGCTAGGAATAAAGGTGATAGCTACTAGTAGTTCCGTACCATTGTATAACAGCGATCGCGATTTCAACGAGTCTGTCATTCTCGATGCGCCTGCATCATTTTGGAATTTACTTGGATTGTCTAATGCCTTGCGAATTCAGGATTTACAAAATGCAATACAGCGACTTTTAATTGCCTACAGCCTCCATCTAGATACTCGCAGTTCTCCACCAGACGCCAAGTGGCGAGATTTGATTAAAACAGTTCGGGAGGTTACAACAAATGTACTCAATATTTTTTGTTTAGCAGCAGAGGGTTTACGACGTGATAAACGAGACATACCTAGTCAACACGAAGTTCAACGTTATTGGCAATATGCCCAAATATGGGTAGGGAGTGATCACAATGTTGTCCAAAATGATTTACCAAAAGATGGAGGGATTTATCTGATGAAGTTAATTGAAAAAGTTGTGCAACAGTATCGCGTGTTTTATCAAGCAAATTTAGGAGAATCTAGTCATACGATTTTACTGCCATTATCTAAAGCATTGGAACTGATTTTGTCAGTTCCTCAAGAAGTTGATGTCGATGATTTAATTTTACAAGCTTCTGGGCAAATTAAGGATGCTTTAGAGCGTCAAGAAGTCTATAAACGTCCTTTAATGATGGATAAATCAACAGATGTAGTCAGAAGAAAGGAACGAGAGTTAATTGCAATTCATGGGTTTATGACAACCTGTGTCCGCGAATTATTTCTGGAACTTTATAAAGGCGATCGCGCCTTGTTACAAGAAAATCGTAACCGGATTAAATCCGGTGCAGAATTTGCTTACCGTTGGTTAGCTTTGCAAGAAAAATCTGCTAAATCGTCTTAATTACAGCAGGAGTAGGGAGTGGGGAGTGGGGAGTAAAAAGGGTTTTTTGCCTAGCTGTTAGACAAAAGTATTGTACTTCACGGACGAACAATTTTCTGTACTCAGATCTTGCACCAACCCCTGGCGAATAGAATTCGCGGCTATACAAACTAAGT
>CAZZXJ010000369.1:0-6744 GCA_964657905.1 uncultured Stigonema sp. | reverse complement strand
ACTTGCTCCAAAACTTTTAATCCCCGTAAGGAACCCCGAATCAGCCGAGTAGCGGCAATGGGTTGTCGAAGCATTGCGATCGCTAAGGGCAAAGGCTGCAATGAACCATCAGGACTCAGTGCTGAGGTCAAGTCAGGTATGTCGTGGTAGCAGTTGTCACTCACCACTCGCAGCATTGCCACTGCTACCTCAGCTTGACTGAGCAACTCCAAGGCAGCAAAACCTTCCATATCCACAACATCCGCCCCTAACATCTCACCTAAATGGCGTTTTTCAGCCGCAGAGCAAACTACGCGATCGCTCGTCAAGGCCTTCACCATCGAAATCTTTTCTTGGAGATGTTCGTAAAGCAACTCTGTCAAGGTGCGATCGCAGCACCGAAACGAGGAAGTTCCACCCGCCTGATCAACACAATCCTGATACAACACAATATCCCCTACTTGGTAGCGCGGGGTCAAGCTACCACAAAGACCCATCACCAACACACTAGGCTGTTGATGATTCAGAAATTGCTCATGTCCCCTTGTTTGCAAATATTTAGTTAACGGCTGAATCCCTACAGGGATCGGGATCACTGACGGTGTAGAGCCAGTAGCCCGGCTCAAGCCTCGACACACAGCCTTGTACTCTGCGCCCTGACAAACCAGAATAGTTTCAATAGGGGTGTAGGGGGACTTCACTTTTAAAGTTGGGTGGGGGATTGAACGAAATTTGCTACGCTTTAAGTCATATATTTAAGTATATTTACGGCTTTTAAACCAGTTTATTTTATGCTTATGTTGTCGGACAAAAAGGAGTTTTTTTACTTCACCTACACCCTTACACCCATTACTTTGAGCAAAAGAGCAAATTTTTCTACTTTATGACCATTTCTGGAAACAATACTGTCAAATTTACTTCTTTATACCTATTAATAGAGCATAAAATCAAAAATTAGTGACAATCTCACTGAATAATGGTAAAGCTTAATCGCCCAACATCCGTACGAGATCGCTTTAATATTTCTAAATTAGCTATTCAATATTCTTGGCTGACACTTAGTTTTTGGATTGCAGTGACGGTAGCTGGGGTTTTGGCTTTCAGTTCCCTCAAGTATGCTTTGTTTCCAGATATTACCTTTCCAGTGGTCGTAGTGAATGCTACAGCACCACTCACGACTGTGGATACAGAGGTAAAGCTCACCAAACCATTAGAACAGCGTCTGCGCTCTTTAGAAGGACTCGATGAAATCAACTCCTCCACCTATCCCGGTCAAACTGCCGTTAGCCTGTCCTTTACTGTGGGGACTAATCTCGATAAATCGACCCACGAAGTAGAAACAGCAATGAAGCAGGTAGCTCTGCCAAAGGGGGCAACTTTTAAAATTATTCCCCTGAACCTGAACGAGTCAGCTACCATCAGCTATGCCGTAGAAAGTCCGAGACGCAGTTTAACCGAACTGACCAAGCTAGCCAAAGAGCAGATTGTGCCTGCAATCAAAAAACTGCCGGGAGTACTCAAAGTCGATCTGCTGGGACAAAGTACATCTCCTCCTCCCACAGCTGCAAGTACAGCTGCTTCGTCACAAGAGGGAGCGACATTGGTACGATTTAACGGTAGAGATGCTTTGGCTTTTCAGGTGATTAAGCGCGGTGACGCCAACACTCTGGAAGTGGTTAGTCAAGTTGAAAAACAAGTGCAAAGACTACGGTCTACCCTACCCAATGTACAACTCAACTTGGCTGCTAGTCAGGCAGAGTATATCCGCAACGCCACCCAAGCTACAATAGATGCTCTGATTGAAGCAATAGTTCTGTCAGTAGTAGTGATTTTTCCTTTTTTGCGGAACTGGCAAGCTACCCTGATTTCTGCACTGGCGATCCCCATATCTCTTTTGGGGACGTTCATCGTCATGGCTATCTATGGCTTCAACCTAGAGACGATCACGCTGTTGGCATTAGCATTGGTGATTGGGATTATTATTGATGACGCGATCGTAGATGTAGAAAACATCATCCGGCACATCGAAAACGGAGAACAACCTCGACAAGCAGCGTTTACCGCCACAAATGAAATTGGATTAACAGTTACAGCTGCAACAGTTACAGCAGTGGCAGTTTTTCTACCGATAGGTTTGATGGGTGGGGTGATTGGTCAGTTTTTCAAGCCTTTCGGCATCACTGTCTCAGCAGCAATGCTCACTTCTTTGTTGGTCGCCCGTACATTATCCCCGGTTTTGGCTATCTCCTGGCTTAAGCCTAAATCCTCGCGTTACTCTCATAAACAAGGAAATATAAGTCGAGGCTTTGATCAATTTTACCGAGACTTACTGAGATGGTCTCTCAGTCATCGGATGATAGTCATGGGGATAGCTGTACTTACATTCATCGCTGGTATAGCACTGATCCCGCTGATTCCTAAAGGATTTATTCCTAAACTGGATCGGGGAGAGTTCAATATTGTTTATACAGCCCCTTTGCCAACTTTAAGTGCCCAGGGAAGAGGAGAGGGGGACAGGGGGAAAAATCCCCATGCCCCTAATGGGCGGGGTAACCCCGCCCCTACGTCCATTAATCCTTTAAATGACTCTCTTAAAGTTGCCAAGACGTTAGAAGAAGTAGTAAGAAAATCTCCGGAAGTTGAAAAAGTATTTACTATTGTGGGTTCTCGGGAGGGTGAGCCGAACAAAGGCAAGCTCTATGTAAAGCTAAAAAATGACCGTAAAATTAAGACATCGGAACTACAAGACAGATTACGCTCCTCTTTGCCAACTCTAGCTGGTGTTACCACCAGTGTTGAAGATATTCAATTCGTTAATGATTCCGGCGGTCAGAAACCTCTGCAAATTGCCTTACAAGGTAATGACCTCAAAGCTTTGAGCAAAGCAGCAAATGCAATCAAAGCTAGGCTGACCAAAATACCAGGATTCGCTGATGTGACAGTTACAGGTGTAGCCACTGCACAGGAAACAGTTGTAGAGATAGAGCATCATAATAATCGGCGGGTAGCCTATATCAGCGCGAACCTTGGCAAGGATATATCCTTGGGTGATGCCACCGATAAGTTGGTAGCTGAAGCCAAGGCAGTTCTGCCTCCTGGCGTTTCCTTGGATTTAGGAGGAGACTCAGCCCGCAGTAGCGATGTTTTCAGCAGTTTCGGCACGACTCTGTGTCTATCAGCATTGTGCATTATTGCAGTATTGATTGGGTTATTTAAAAGCTGGGTAGATCCCCTGGTAATTGGCATATCTTTGCCCTTGGCACTGGTAGGGGCCATGCTGGCGCTGCTTGTGACTAAGAGTGACTTCGGCATGATATCTTTGATCGGCTTTGTCTTTTTGCTGGGATTGAGCAATAAAAATGCCATTTTGATTGTGGATTACATTAATCGGCTACGCAAATCTGGTTTAAACCGCACAGAGGCTGTTCTAAAGGCTGCACCAGTGCGACTTAGACCAATCATGATGACGACTGCTGCCACTATCTTAGGGATGGTGCCGATCGCCTTAGGTTTGGGGGCGGGTTCCGAGTTGCGATCGCCTATGGCTGTAGCCATTGCTGGTGGGTTGATTAGTTCCACTATCCTGAGCTTAATCGTTGTGCCAGTAGTCTACACTCTTCTAGATGATTTGTTTCCCCGCAAGCGATTTTAAATTTTCATGGCTAATTGCTATTAGCAATTAACCATTAACAACTAACAATTCCCTTTCAAGATGAATCCAAAATCAAAAAAAGTTTTTGTTACAGGTGGTACGGGTTTTATCGGGGCTAACTTAGTGCAATTACTTGTGCAAGAAGGATACGCCGTAAAAGCGCTAGTACGTTCCAGCAGCAGAATTGACAACTTGCGCTCTCTGTGCATAGAAATCGTCAAAGGTGACCTGAACGATCCAGATTTATGCCAACAGATGGTGGGTTGTCAGTATCTATTTCATGTAGCTGCTCATTATTCCCTTTGGCAAAAAGACCGGGAGGCACTTTACCATCATAATGTGCTAGGTACGCGTAATGTGTTAGTAGCTGCGAGGAACGCGGGTATTGAACGCACTGTCTACACCAGTTCGGTGGCGGCGATTGGGGTGGGTGCAGCAGGTATGGTCGTTAATGAAACTTATCAAAGTCCTTTAGATGAACTTGTTGGTCACTACAAGAAGTCTAAGTTTTTGGCTGAACAAGAAGCTATGCAAGCAGCTAGTGCGGGTCAGGAGGTGATTGTGGTCAATCCTACCACCCCAATTGGTCCAAAGGATATCAAACCTACCCCTACAGGAGATATTATCTTGCGGTTTTTGCGCCGACAAATGCCCGTTTATATGGATACTGGACTGAACTTCGTTGATGTGCGTGATGTGGCGTGGGGACATTTACTGGCTTTGCATCGGGGAAAGTCGGGCGATCGCTACATATTAGGTCACCAAAACCTGACGCTTAAAGAACTGCTCGATCAACTTGCCCAGATTACAGGTTTAAAGGCTCCCCAACTATCTGTACCTGCTTGGTTACCCCTAAGTGTGGCGTGGGTTGAGGAAAAGATTCTTGCACCGTTTGGTAAACAGCCTTCCGTTCCTCTTGATGGTGTCCGCATGGCTCAGCAACCCATGTATTATGATGCATCTAAGGCAGTACGAGAGTTAGGTCTACCTCAGTCTCCCCTGAACACGGCACTCCGGGATGCTGTAGATTGGTTTGTTTCTCAGGGATATGTCAACTAGTTTGAACTCTCCCCCGGTTGAAAACGGAGGATTCTGAATCGTTGTGGTTACGGCGGATAGAATCCGCACTTCACCACCTCTTATTCCCTAACCCTAAAGCTAGGTCAGGCAGGCTCAAACTGCCACTATCGGACTCGGCAGATAAACTGCTGTGTCGTTACCTGGAGTTTTACCTTGAAGATTTTACGAGTTAAGGGCTGCTTCTTTAAAAAGACTTTTTAACTCAACCCCATATCTTCAATTGTCCTGGTTCAGTATGGTAACCAATTGCTATAGGAGTTTTTCATCCCTGTGCTACCATAATCCCATATTAACACTAAATATGGGATTATCCAAAAATACAATCTTTGATTGTCTGATGAAGAGTATAAAAATTAAAAAAAATGTCAGCACTCTTGGAGCGCGTCTACGGAATTGCTTACTCCTTTCCCGGTCTAAGATTACCTATTTTAACGAACCGCAAAGACGCGAAGTACACGAAGAAAGAGGAGAAGAAGATCGGTAATCTTGTAGCGGGAAGGGAGTAATTGCCTGCAACTCAAGCTTTTTTAATTTTTAATTTTTAATTTTTAATTCCGCGCAGCGGTACTAGTTATTTTTTAGTCCAAGTTTCGGGAACATATTAGTTAGTAAATGATACTACGATATAAAGAGCTTTTTTGGGGACTATGTGCTAACCCTTACTAACAAGTTAAAGTTAATTCCGACTTATGAGACGAAGTAGCACTACTTGAGTAATATCTCGAATTGTGTTAATTAGTATAGATCAGTGCTTTGCGAGAACGCAGCAAGGGTTAGATTAATGGTACTTGCAGTAGATAAATTGCCGTCCATAGGCATAGTATCGTGAACTGACAACGGTCTAGGTAATACGCGACAACAAAGAAATCTCATTGGTGTGATAGCAACCCCCAGTCTAGACTAAGTGCTGGATGGGGAGAATGTCAAATATAACAAAGGAGTGAAAGCAGCTATGGGAATTCATCTACAACAAGCTTTAGAAATTGGGAAATATCTAGTTAAGCAGCGTCTTTTAGGGCGTAAACGCTTCCCCCTAATCTTGATGTTGGAACCGCTTTTCCGATGCAACCTAGCCTGTTCTGGTTGCGGTAAAATTCAGCACCCAAAAGACGTGCTTGTAAAAAACTTAACTCCTGAACAGTGCTTTGCCGCAGCAGAAGAGTGCGGTGCGCCTGTGGTTTCTATTCCTGGAGGAGAACCTCTACTGCATCCCCAAATTGATGAAATTGTGCGGGGATTGGTTGAGCGCAAAAAGTTTATTTATTTATGTACCAATGGCTTGTTGTTAGAAAAGAGCTTGGATAAATTTCAACCTTCTCCTTACTTGACTTTTAATGTGCATCTAGATGGGTGGCGGGAATGGCACGATCAGTGTGTTGATCGCAAAGGTGTCTTTGATATTGCCGTTAAAGCGATTCGCGCTGCCAAAGCCAAAGGCTTCCGTGTAGTCACTAACAGCACGATCTTCGAGGGTGTTGATATCAAAAAAATGCAGGAGTTCTTTGACTTTGTTGGCACACTTAATATTGACGGCATGACTATTTCTCCTGGTTACAGCTACGAGTGGGCACCAGATCAGGAGCGTTTTCTCAAGCGCGAACAGACACGCGCCCTTTTCCAACAACTCCTTGCACCCATGAAAGCTGGCAAAAAAAATTGGAACTTCAGCCACAGTCCCCTATTTCTAGATTTTCTTACTGGTGAGAAGGATTACGAATGTACACCTTGGGGTAGCCCTAGTTACAGCGTTCTCGGTTGGCAAAAACCCTGTTATTTGCTAAATGAAGGTCATTACGCTACCTTCAAAGAACTTTTGGAAAAAACCGATTGGAGTCAATACGGTCACACTAGTGGTAATCCCAAGTGTACAGATTGCATGGTTCACTGTGGCTATGAACCCACTGCAGCAATGGATGCAATGCAACCGCAAAACGTCGCTCGCTCTATTGGTAGCGTATTAGGGATGGCTAGATAAAATTGACGTCCATCTAGTAGTTTTTGTGGGGAGTCAGGAGTCAGGAGTCAGAAGTCAG
>CAZZXJ010000368.1:5450-6765 GCA_964657905.1 uncultured Stigonema sp. | reverse complement strand
TATCTCAATTGTCATCATCAGCTTCTTCTTCACCAATTTAAGCACGACCGCTGTTGATATAATTGGGATAGATTTTCTCGGACAAGCCACTTTGCCCAAAGGTTTTTCTTTCCAAAAAACTCCTGTGGGAGGGTTATCTGGAATTACCTACGATGCCAAAAACCAAGTATATTACGTTATCTCCGATGACCGCAGTGAAAGAGCTTCCGCTCGCTTCTACACCTTAAAAATTGACTTGAGCAAAGGTTCGCTCAAAAATGGTGACGTTGTGCCTTTGGGTGTTACCACATTGATAGATAAAAATGGTCACCCCTTTTCTGTTGGCACTATTGACGCCGAAGGTATTGCACTCACTAGCAAGGGAACTGTGTTGATTTCTTCTGAAGGTGATGCTGGGCAATTCATTCATCCTTTTATTAAAGAGTTTTCCCTAGCTTTTGGGAATGAATTGACAACATTATCGATGCCAGATAAGTTTTTACATACTAAGAATACTACCCATGGTATCCGCGATAATTTAGCTTTTGAAGGTCTTACTATTACACCTAACAAAAAGTATCTTTATACCGCTACAGAAAATGCTTTAATTCAAGATGGTTCAGAGGCTAAACCAAAAACCAGTAGTCCTTGTCGCATTTTGCAATACAATCTGCGCACAAAATTGCTAGAGAAAGAATTTCTCTATCCGACTGAACCAGTAACACCGGTTTTGGATTTTTTTCACATGTTTGCTAGCGGGTTGTCTGATTTACTCGCTCTCGATAATCAAGGACATTTCCTCAGTATAGAGAGGTCTTTTACTGGCTGGGGATTTTCCATTGCACTGTTTCAAGTTTCCTTGCAGGGGGCTGATGACATTCACAATATCAACAGCCTCTTAGCAATTGACTCCAACAAAATCAAACCAGTTCAGAAAAAATTATTATTAGATTTGAGGAACCTAGACGTGAGGCTAGACAACATCGAAGGCTTAACCCTTGGTCCCACGCTACCTGATGGACAGCGCTCATTAATCCTGATCAGTGACAACAATTTCAATTTTGTTCAACGTAGCCAAATACTAGCCTTTAAACTTAGGATAGAACCTTCGCGAATCAGGTTGGGGAACACCAAGAATTAAACTCATCCCACCCCTAGAAGGAGTGGGCATGGGGCATGGGGCATAGGAAACGCACCCATGCCCTATGCCCGAAACGGCCTCGCGTCGATTCCTCGCCGTTTTCTTCTGAATTGTAGGGGTGCTCTTTACCCCACCCTTACAAAGGATGCGATGGATATTTTATTTTCTGAAAGTCCCTTTTAATTTTTAATTTTT
>CAZZXJ010000368.1:0-5440 GCA_964657905.1 uncultured Stigonema sp. | reverse complement strand
TTTAATTCCGCGCAGCGGTACTAGGAACGAGTGTGGTGCAAGGTTTGAGTGGGGAAACCAATGTCCAATGACTCTTGACTAATCAGTGTATTCACTGAATTAGTTAGGTATGTGAATTAAGCCAATATTTTCTTTCAGTGTAATTTCTCATTTGCATTGGTTGACAACCATGTTAAAAATTGTTGAAAGGGTTCTCGTCATTAATTTTCCAAATGATTGTTTTACAAGACCACGAATCAAAAAAACATCCTAAATCATTTGATAATGCCAGACAGAATTTAAATATGCTAATGCAAAAGACACAATTAGATGGTTACATTGGAAAATTTTTGAATAATCGCTATTTAATAAGAGATTTGATTGGTAAAGGGGGCATGGGTAGGGTATACCTAGCAGAAGACGCTGCAAAAGGCGGTATGGCAGTTGCAGTGAAAATTTTGTCGCTGAGTATAGTTAATCAGCAAATGTCCCAACGCTTTGGTAGAGAAATTTTTATTGGCGCTCAATTAGGTCGCAAAAGTAAACATATTGTCCGTGTGTCAAGTTACGGTGTGACTGAGGAAAAAATTCCCTTTTATGTAATGGAATACCTGGAAGGAAAAAATCTGAAACAGATGATTAAGGCACAGCCTTTAACAATGTCAAGATTTTTAGATTTCTGTCATCAAATTTGTTTAGGTTTACAATGCGCTCACCAAGGTGTCAGCCTCAAGGGTGAGATTTATCCGATTGTACACCGGGATATTAAGCCAGAAAACATCTTCATTACTCAAGATGCCAAAAAAGGAGAGATTGTCAAGATTCTCGATTTTGGCATTGCTAAGTTTTTAACGGAACGTTCCGGGATGACGGTAACTGATTCTTTTATCGGTAGTTTACCTTACTGTTCTCCGGAACATATGGAAGGACGCAAGTTACTAGATGTGCGCTCTGATATTTACAGTTTGGGAGTGCTAATGTTTGAGATGCTGACAGGTAAACATCCATTCCATACAAAAACTAACTCTTTTGGCTGTTGGTATCAGGCTCATTGCTTTCAAACTCCACCGCGCTTTGAGGAAGTTATTCCTAAGGTAAAAATACCCATGGAATTAAAAAAATTAGTAATGAGTTGCTTGGCTAAGGAAGTAAATGCTCGCCCCCAGAGTATTAACCAAATATTAGAAATATTAGAAAATATTCAGCGGAACATCGATAGTGCTACCACCAATAGCAGCGACAGCTTTCAAAACCCATCTTCGATGCAATTAATACCATTGACATCTGTTTCAGAAAAAGCTTGCTTGCAAAAAACTTGGCCTCAAAACAAGCCGATAGCACCAATTTGTTTTCCGCATCTGCTACATATTTCTCAAAAGGTTATACCAACTTTTTGGGCAATGTTACCGAAACAAGAAATTGCAAAATTTTTAGAAAAAAAAAATAGCACTGAATTTATTTACACAATGGATTTTTATCCTGTGCTTTTGTGGATAACAGTGTTGTGTGATGCCAAGGTTGAGATGACACGCTGGCTATCTTATTTTTTAGATATGAAAGATTCTAGGGGGCAAAAAATCACGCAAATCTTAGCAGATACTGGCTACTATCATCTACTTTTTTTTGCCTTAGAAGATCCCACTCGTTGCGCTCATGTAATTACTTTAACTCTCACTGCTTACCAACGTCAGCAACTGGTAAATTGGTTGGAGCTTAGCCAAAAATCAACTACTATTATTTCACTTGACGAAAGCAAAAATATTTTAAAAGCGCAGTACGAAAAGATTAAACCAGATATCCTGCAAAAGCTAGTAGCAAATCATAAAATCGGTAAATTATCTGTAAAAGCTTGGCTATGTAAATTATTTGATAGTTTTTTAAACTTTTTCTCGCATCCTTTAAAATCGGCTTGAAAAATTAGCAGCGGAGGTTGTAAGAGTGGAAAAAAGCGCATTATTGGCGTCTCCAAGCAGTATAAGGTTACTTGCCAATCGTTATCAACTGAAGCAGTTAATTGGCAGGGGTGGCATGGGTGAGGTTTTTTTAGCAGATGATGTCTTGCTAGGCGGAATACCAGTTGCCATCAAGTTCCTGTCTCAGAGTGTTTCAAAGCCCCTCCTTAAGGATGACTTTGCCCGTGAAGCTCGTATTTGTGCAGCTTTAAGTCAAAAAAGCTTACATATTGTCCGGGTGACAGATTACGGGATGAGTAACGAGGGTAAACCCTTCTATGTCATGGAATATCTATGCGGCAAGAGTTTAAAGGATTTAATTCCTATGCCTTTGCCAATGTTTATTAACCTTTGCCGTCAGATTTGTTTGGGTTTGCAATGCGCCCATCAAGGTATGAACATTAACGGCAAAATTTATCCACTTGTGCATAAAGATATCAAACCAGCCAATATATTAGTTATTCCGGATCCGATATTAAGTCAATTAGCTAAAATTCTAGATTTTGGTATTGCTAAATTTTTAGATTATTCCGTAACAGTTAGCACGAATCAAGGGTTTAATGGTACTTTGCCCTATTGTTCCCCCGAACAACTGGAGGGTGATGAATTAGATAGTCGCTCCGATATTTATAGTCTAGGGGTGATGATGTTTGAGATGCTCACCGGTAAAAAACCCTGGCAACCAGAAACTGAATTATTCGGTGCTTGGTACAAAGTGCATCACTTTGAAACACCACAGGCGATCGCAGATGTTAATCCTCATCTCAGACTACCCAAGGATCTAGATAATTTAATCATGGCTTGTCTTGCTAAAGCCGCAAGTGATCGCCCCCAAAATCTCGCAGAAGTCCTCCTCGTATTGGAAACTTTAAAAGTCGGGGAAGTCGCGCAAGTCCGGGAAGTAAGAAAAGATAAATTAATTTCTTCATCCCCCTCCACTCCCTCTACTCCCTCATCCCCCTCATCCCCCCAGGTGGAACAAGTCTGTAGGAAACTTGTGTGGCCCGAAGACAAACCTATTCAGGAAATTGTTTTTCCCCAATTGCTTAACACAGAAATTGGAACCTTAGCGGCGCTGTTGTTGATGATGTCTCAACAACAGATCAACGGCTATGCTCTTTCTATCCGTTACAACCAGTTTATCTTTGTCTCATCTCCCTACCCGATGCTGCTGTGGGTGACTTTACTCTACAATCGGAAACTAGGTCCTAAGTGGCTACCCTGCTATCTAGACATGCAGAATCCCCAAAACCATGGACTTGTATGTTCATTGGCTGAAAATGAAAGCTATCCCTTAATTTTGTTTACTCTGGAAGCACCGCATTCCTGTGCCAACGTTATCAGTAGTCGTATTGAGCCAAATGAGCAGCAGATGTTAAAAACTTGGGTAGAACAGAGTCAAAGCCTACCACCTTTAACTGGGTTCCAGTTGAGCAAAAACCTGTTAAAGCAGCAATATAAACAAATGCAATCTCATATTTTGCAGCACTTAGTGAGATGAGGAGATTAGGATAGTAGGGGAGAGGGGAAAGACTAGTACAGGTCGGCGTTCGTCAAAAGTCAAAAGCTTTATATATCATGGCTTGTGCCTGTTTGAAATGGTAGCTTTATTTACGCCGCGCGCTGTTTTCGCGCTTAATACACATGATGTTCAATTTGTATAGTGCGTAAGTCCAAGTCCCTGAATGTCGTTTTTCTCGAAAAAAGGCCTTGACAATCTGCCACAGAATTGCAATACTTAGAAAGTTGCCAGTTGAGGGATCGTAGTTCAATTGGTTAGAGCACCGCCCTGTCACGGCGGAAGTTGCGGGTTCGAGCCCCGTCGATCCCGTAAAAAGTGCTGAGTGCTGAGGAGCCATGGTGGTTAGCGGATTCGCTGATAAGAGGCGATTAAAGCAGCTAAGTGCTGAGAAACAAGAAAGAAAAAAAGAAAGAAGAAATGAAGTAAAACAATTTATTCCTTCTTATTCTTCGCTCAGGACTTAGGACTCAGGTTTGAACACTTATTATAAGTTCATGCTTTGCAAAAGAGAGAATATGTTGTGACTGTTAGAGTCCGTATTGCCCCCAGTCCGACTGGGAATCTACACATTGGTACAGCAAGGACGGCTGTATTTAACTGGTTGTTTGCCCGTCATCACGGCGGTGAATTTATCCTGCGAATTGAAGACACAGACCAAGAGCGATCGCGTCCCGAATACACGGAAAATATCTTTCAAGGACTGCGTTGGCTAGGACTAAATTGGGATGAAGGTCCATTTTTCCAAACCAAGCGCCTAGAACTCTATGGGGAAGCAGTACAAACCCTTTTAGATCAGGGATTAGCCTATCGCTGCTATACCACAGCAGAAGAATTAGATGCGCTGCGAGCAGCCCAAAAAGCTAGAGGTGAGGCTCCTCGCTATGACAACCGTCACCGCAACCTGACACCAGAACAAGAAGCGAATTACAAAGCCGAAGGGCGCAACTTCGTGATTCGTTTCCAAATTGATGACCACCGGGAAATCGTCTGGAATGACTTGGTACGCGGACACATGAGCTGGCGAGGTAGCGATCTAGGCGGTGATATGGTTATTGCTCGCGCCAAAGCAGAAGGTATTGGTCAGCCGCTTTACAATTTCGCCGTAGTGATTGATGACATGGATATGCAAATCACTCATGTCATCCGAGGAGAAGACCACATAGCCAACACTGCTAAGCAAATTCTACTTTATGAAGCTTTTGGAGCAAAGATACCAGAGTTCGCGCATACGCCGCTGATTTTGAATCTGGATGGGCGCAAGCTTTCTAAGCGGGATGGGGTCACCTCTATTTCTGATTTTCAAAAAATGGGCTTTACCCCTGAAGCTTTGGTAAATTATATGACATTGCTAGGTTGGTCGCCTCCTGACTCAACTCAGGAAATCTTCACCTTGGAAGAAGCAGCAAAGCAGTTTAGCTTTGAGCGCGTGAATAAAGCAGGCGCAAAGTTTGACTGGGCAAAACTGGATTGGCTCAACAGTCAGTATCTACACGCTATGTCGGTAGATAAACTGATAGATTTACTCATACCCTACTGGGAAGAAGCTGGGTATGAAATTGCCGGAGGAAGGAATCGCCCCTGGCTAGAACAGCTAGTGGTTTTAATTCAGCCCAGTTTGACTCGTCTGGTAGATGGTGTAAGCATCAGCCAACTGTTTTTTACAGAAACAGTTGAATACAGCGAGGAGGCTAGTACACAACTAAAGCTGCCAGGATCTGCCACTGCACTCCAAGGCATGATCTCGGCTTTGGAAAAGACACCGCAACTGAGCCACAGCATTGCCCAAGACATGATTAAACAGGTGGTTAAAGAGCAAAACGTCAAGAAAGGCTTGTTAATGCGATCGCTGCGAGCCGCCTTAACAGGAGATCTGCATGGTCCTGACCTGATCGAATCATGGTTATTGCTCAATCAGATTGGTTTAGATCAGCCGCGTTTGACTAGGGCGATAGAAGGTAATTAGGGCATGGGGCATAGGGCATAGGGC
>CAZZXJ010000367.1:3716-6766 GCA_964657905.1 uncultured Stigonema sp. | reverse complement strand
TTTTAATTTTTAATTCCGCCAAGCGGTACTAACCACTCCCTTCATAAAGCAGTCTCTGGCAATTTCGGAGGCTCTTTCCTAAACCACTTCTTGTAGATTTGGGTGTAAGTACCGTCTGTAATTAGCTTTGCCAAACTAGTATTGATGGCGTTGAGGTTGGGAGAGTTTTTCGGCACAGCAATGCCATAGAATTCTTCGGTGAGCAGTTGACCAACCACCTTTAGACCTTTGATATTGCCACTGTTGATGGCGTACAGAGTGACAGGAGCATCGTTGATCACAGCATCTACGTTACCATTCGCTAGTTCTTGTAAAGCTAAAGGAGTTGCGTCGAATTCCCGCACTTGGGCACCGGCAATGCTTTTAGCTTTTTTAGCTCCAGTTGTGCCAATTTGGACAGCAATTTTCTTATTTTTCAGACTATCCAGGGAGGAGATAGTTGTGTTGTCTTGGCGCACAGCGATCGCCAACCCGGCTCTAAAGTAAGGACGGGAAAAGGATACTGTTTGGGCGCGTTCTGGTGTGATAGTAATGGAACTGACAGCAGCATCGACGGTATTTGACTGAAGTGCGGGAATAATGCCATCAAAGGGCAGACTTTGAAACTCAACTGTCAGTCCGGCTGTTTTTCCGATCGCTTTGAGCAGGTCAATGTCAAAGCCCACTAGCTCACTTCCGTTACCCTTAGACTCCATAGGCGGGAAAGCAGGTTCTGTAGCAACTTTGATCGTTTTACCTGTTGCACCTGTTTGTGTTGCTGTCTTCGACGGTGTAGTCGAGTCAGACGTACTACTAGTAGTATTACCACCACAAGCAGACAAAATTAATGCCGTGCTTAATCCAGCTAAGAACTGCTTGAGAAAAAGCGATCGCGTTATTTTGGTATCTAACATAATTGTATTGTCCAAGTAAGTTTTATGGGTGTGAAAAAACGACAAAGCGCGAAAAAGGAGCAGATATTAAATAAATACAGCAGTATTGTCGAGGATTTCGCTCAATCTCAAGCATTAGCACTCAGCTAAACTTCAATATTTTCTCTCCCTCCTCTGACTCTGCGCCTCTGCGCCTCTGCGGTTCGATACAATTGACGAACAGTGCAGCTAAAATGGTAAATGCTTAACTCCACCCCCGCAATTATTTTTGAAAACCTAGAAAAAAACTTTGGCTCTCTCAAAGTGCTAAAGGGAATCACCGGTGAAATCAACCGAGGAGAAGTAGTTGCAGTGATTGGTTCCTCTGGTTGTGGCAAAAGTACCCTGCTACGCTGCTTCAACCGCTTAGAAACAATTAATGGTGGGCGTTTAGTAGTCAACGATATTCCCCTACACCACTCTAACTTCAAATATAAGCAACTACGGCAGTTGCGGACACAAGTAGGCATGGTATTCCAGCAATTCAACCTGTTTCCACATCTTAGTGTGCTGGAAAATCTTACACTAGCTCAGCGCAAAGTACTAGGACTCTCCCCAAAAGAAAGTGTAGAGAGGGCGAGGCTTTATCTCGAAAAAGTGGGACTCTTTGACAAAGCATCTGCTTATCCCGAACAAATTTCCGGTGGACAAAAGCAACGGGTAGCCATCGCCCGAAGTTTATGTATGAATCCCCAAATCATGCTATTTGATGAACCAACCAGCGCCCTAGATCCGGAACTTGTAGGCGAAGTATTGCAAGTGATGCAGCAATTAGCCGCAGAGGGGATGACAATGGTGGTTGTCACCCATGAAATGCAGTTTGCCCGTGAAGCGGCACATCGGGTAATATTTTTGGACAAGGGCATTGTCGCAGAACAAGGTCCAGCTTATGAGGTTCTCTCACATCCTCAGAGCGATCGCCTGCGTACTTTCCTCAGTCGCCTGAGTAATTAAAAATTCAAAATACCAAATTCACTTTTTAATTTTTAATTTTACATTTTTAATTCTTTACAGATACTCGCGCAAGAAATCAAAGGGGTCATCTTCCCAACATGGCTCAGGTATCATCAAAAGCAAGTTGCTGTTGATGTCGGCTTCAATTTCATCACTGTCTCCCCTGTCAAACAGTTCAGCCAGAACTTTCCAGTCACGTTCTCTCAAAGCCGTTAACGGTATAGCATATACATCGTTGTTCACTGTGGTGACTCAACTAATTTGACATCAAACACTTCCGCAAACGACTGTGCTACGCGATAGCGAACTTCCGAGCAAGTGATGCCGGGAATCCATTCGGCTAAACTAGCTACAGGTTTGTCAGAAATACCGCAAGGTACAATATGCTCAAATCCTGCCATATCAGGACAAACATTTAATGCAAAACCGTGCATGGTAATCCAACGGCTGACTTTAATCCCAATAGCAGCAACTTTACGCCCCTCTAGCCAAACACCAGTAAAAGGTGGAATACGTTCTCCCTGCAATCCATAGAATTTTAGAGTCTGAATTAATACCAACTCGATTTGCCGCAAGTACCAATGGAGGTCTTGGCGATAACGTCGCAGATTCAAAATCGGATACCCCACGAGTTGACCAGGACAATGGTAAGTAACTTCTCCACCTCGTTCAACTCTATACACATCATACGTACTGTTTTCTGGGTCAAATTTGAGAAATTCTGGAGTTGCTCCCTGTCCCAAAGTGTAGACTGGGGGATGCTCAAGCAAGATTAACACATCATCTAGGCTCGTGTCTTGGATGCGCTCACTCAGGAGCGATCGCTGCCACGTAAGAGACTCTAAGTAAGGCATGACTCCTTGGTTATATAGCAAACATTGATGTTGGTACGAATCATTATGAAGTAGCATACAAAAAATCTCAGCGTAAAATGTATTTTAAATTACAAGTAATTTGGTAAACAAATGTAAAGCTATGCAAAGGATTTGGTTTTGCAAAATCCAAAGTGCTAGTCTTGAATATATTAACCTCAATGGTGTTGGGAGGAATTCTCTGCAATAACATCATGCTAAGAAAATAGGAACTAATGCACTCTGTGGATAACGCCTTATCAGTTGTTTGTATCAAATACTGGATGCACTTACTTTGAGGAATTGTTAGTGGTTAGTGGTTGGTGGTTAGTAG
>CAZZXJ010000367.1:0-3706 GCA_964657905.1 uncultured Stigonema sp. | reverse complement strand
GAACAACCAACAACTCATTTATCAATTGTGAGCGTAACCAAGTTCTGGAGAGCAAAGCTTGCGATGTCTGCATGGGTATATAGTTGCCTTACACAGAGGCGTCAGCTGATACAAAGGCTACAAGTGACAAAAACTTAGATCGAGATGGTTTAGGGTAGGCGCATCACTAGAGTGTAAAAATCAATTCCCAATTTGTTCTGGCAGTAGTGAGAATTCTGATCGCAACTCCTTTTCTTCCAAACCAAATACACATCAAATATTGAGCGGGAGAGTTTACATGAAGCTTGTCATCCACGGCAAAAATATTGAAATCACCGACGCAATCCGGGAATACGTGCAGCAAAAAATTGAGAAGGCAGTGAATCACTTTCAAAACATCACCAATGAGGTGGATGTGCATCTAAGCGTAGCTCGCAATCCCCGCATTAGTCCTAAGCAAGCAGCAGAAGTAACTATTTATGCCAATGGCAATGTCATTCGTGCGGAGGAGAGCAGCGAGAACCTATACGCTAGTATAGACTTGGTTGCAGATAAAATATCCCGTCAACTGCGTAAATACAAAGAACGGCGTCAAGAGCAGAAAACTCATGCCCAAACTACAATCGATGGCGAAGTCCCCCAAGAAATAGTCACAGATTTAATTGGCGATCGCACCCCCTCACTACCCGATGAAGTCGTCCGCACCAAATATTTTGCCATGCCACCCATGACCCTCACCGAAGCCTTAGAGCAGCTGCAAATGGTGGGTCACGACTTTTATATGTTCCGTAACTCCGAAACAGGCGAGATTAATGTCATTTACGAACGCAATCACGGCGGATATGGTGTCATTCAACCCCGCAATGGTAATAGTCACACCAACGGCAACGGCAAGACATCTCATGGAAATATTGTGATGCCAGAAAAGTCCTACAAATAGGGATTGTTAGTTGCTAAGGGAACACCAAGAAATAAATTGTCCGAAATTGTAGGGGCGGGGTAACCCCGCCCTTACGAATGATACGATTGAGCGGTCTACGGTTGGGATATTTTATTTTTTGGAAGTCCCTAATGGCTAATTGCTAATTGTTACCATTAGCAATTAACCATTAGACATCTCCAGAAATTAATTATGCGTTGTCTACAACCCTTGTAGAGACGCGATCTGGCACTTCGTGCCGCAACGAGAGGCGCGTCTCTACATTGTTTTTCGGAGATGTCTATTAGCTATTAGCTATTAACTAACAAGTTGTTGCAACGTTTTCAACGATTCCTCCACATGACCTTTGGAGTTAAACATCGAGTCGAAGACATACTGCACAACCCCCTGTCTATCTATAACGTAAGTGACGCGACCAGGAAACAAACCAAAAGCCGCCGTTGCGCCGTACTGCTTCCGCACTTGGTCGCCTTTGTCGCTCAAGAGGGTAAACGGTAGCTGGTACTTAGCCGCAAATTTTTGGTGAGATTCGGGTGAGTCGCTACTTACACCGATGACTTCTGCGCCAGATGTCTTAAATACTTCATACTGATCCCGAAAAGCACAGGATTCTGTCGTGCATCCGGGGGTGTCGTCCTTAGGGTAAAAGTACAAGACGACAGCTTGGCCACGAAAATCTCCAAGGCTAACTGGTGAGCCGTTTTGGGAAGGTAATGTAAAATCGGGAGCCCTATCCCCTACTTTAATTGCCATAAGATTTATAATCCCCAATAATAATTGATAGTGAACTACCTACACTCGTCCTTCGGACAGAGTGCAGGCTTCTCCCATCCTATCAATGAAGTTTTTAGACGCTTCACCGTGCTGGCGCAGGATTTGGAGAACTTCCTTGGAGGTACTAGCTGTCGCAGTGGTAGTGATTACCACTTTCCCCTTCCGGCTTTTTATAGTTGGGAACAGTCCCAGCCCAACTCGCTTAACATTAACAGAAGCATTAATGTCCCTGTCCACGTTAAGCAATTCTTTCAGGTCAAAGTAAGTCCTGATTGAACAATCCGTGAATACAAAATCATCACGGTATGCCAATAATTGTGAAGTGTAAGCAGGATTTACTTTTACTACGACTGCTCTAGCTTTTGAGGCTATGTAGTCCAGTGTAGTAAAAAATTGACCAAAAGCAGCATCATTCCAGGATTTATTTAATCCTGACTTTGCAGATTGTCCATTCGGAATAAACTTTCCGCTATCGTCCTTTTTAGCTTTATTTCTTTTGCTTAATCCCTTAAGATTCAAGTCTTCATGGAAGAAAACTTTTTTGCCAGTGCGTACTATTTTGTGGGCAGTTTTGTAAGCATGGTCTTTTCGAGAACGTGCAATACGTTGATGTTCTTTTGCTTCCCTCAAGGTAAGTTTACGACGTTTGGCACTTCTGTTTTTCCTGACAGCTTTTAGCCTAGAAACTTTTGCCAATCTAACTTCAGACTTGCGGAATGATTTTAACGAAGGCAATTTCTCACCGTCAGATGTTGCCAAGTAATCATCTTCATGTAATACTGCATCCATTCCCATCGAATTATCCCAAGTAGGAACTATGTCGTCGGGATTGAACTTCCTTCGGTCGCCAGACAGGTTCGGACAAAAACGATCTGCGGATAAATCCCTTCTGCCTTCTGCCCTCAGCATAGCTGCCTTTCTTGATAAAAAATGTATAACCAAAGTATGAGTTGTTTGATTTGTCCTTTCTAGTGATAAAACTTTTTAAAAATGTTGTGATTTCGGTGCGAGAGTTGTCTTATAAATAGCTTTTAGATAGCTTTAAATTCAGGGTGATATATATGGCTGACATTGTTGATACTGCTATTAAAATGGAAGCGAGATTCATCAGGTCGAGCCAAGTGCTGATTTATCCTACAACTGGTAAGAGTCCTCGGAATACTTGTCTTTGCTGCTCAAACACTTTACTCCGTCATATACGCGCTGGAGGAATTTACTGGCGTTGTGGCCACTGTTATCAAGAAATGCCAGTTCAGAAATCATTACAGGAACTAAGATTCACCTATGTTCGCGATCTGTCCCTACCTATATGAAGCTGAGACGCTTGCTGAAAGGAATTGTGGAGAAACTTTACGAAGTTGGTAGAAATGATTAAAGAGCCGTTGTTGGAATTGGCTTGGTGGGTGGAGATTGCAACTAAAGATCCTCACTGTAGCTATTACTTCGGTCCGTTTGCAAGTGACTTGGAAGCTGAAGAAGCCCAATCTGGCTGGATCGAGGATTTAGCACAGGAGGGAGCCCAAGGAATCACTAACCAGATTAAGTGGTGTCAGCCAAATAACCTAACTATTTGTCAGGATGAATTGGCACAGAGTTTTCAGTAAGCCTCAGGAATAAACATGAACAACAGCGTACTAACTGCAACCACTGCCCCCAAAAAACTTTCGCTCGCAGACTGGCTGGCTCTAGCCGAAACTCTCAACTATGAGCGGCTATGGGGATTCGATGCATTTATCAAACACTCATCACCGGAAACATACGACCTCACCGTACTTACCCTGAACGATTGGGAAAATTTAGCAGACCTAGTCAAGTGTGACAAGCACTGGGCTAATTGGAGACACCTCCAATACACTGGGGGACGCGAGTAAAGGTTTGTAGTATGCCACTGAACATAGCTCAAACCCTTTTTTAATTTCCTAGACTAACCATAGCCATTAAGAATTCTAACAGTGAGAGAGATATTATGGATGCGTCAGATCTGAAACGACAATATGCGGTAGGAAAAAGAGA
>CAZZXJ010000366.1:1807-6766 GCA_964657905.1 uncultured Stigonema sp. | reverse complement strand
CCCTATGCCCCATGCCCAAATGATGACAAATGACTATATTTTTGGTAAACGCAGATGCCAATTAGTTGATTGCTCATAAGCATATGCCACCTGAAACAGTTGGTCTTCTCGCAGTACTTTACCAATAAGCTGCAAACCAATGGGTAGGCCATTGTCATCAAAACCACACGGCACACTTATACCTGGTAGCCCAGCAAGGTTGACGGGAATAGTCATTAAGTCGATTAAGTACATACTCAAGGGGTCAGTGGTTTTTTCCCCCGCCTTGAATGCTGTGGTGGGAACGGTGGGACAGGCTAACACATCAACTTCTTCAAAGGCTTTTTCAAAGTCTTGCTTAATGAGAGTGCGGACTTTTTGCGCCTTAAGATAGTAGGCATCGTAATAACCGGCAGAAAGGACATAGGTTCCGATCATAATCCGGCGTTTGACTTCTGCACCAAAACCAGTGGCACGGGTACGAGTGTACATGGACAGCAGATTGTCGGCATCAGGAGCACGGTAGCCATACTTAACACCATCGTAACGTGCCAAGTTTGCCGATGCTTCAGATGGGGCGATGATGTAGTAGCTTGCTAAGCCATAGCGGAAGCTGGGACAGGAAACTATCTGAATTTCCGCTCCCAAACTTTGTAGTTGATCCAGCGCTTTGGTAATAGCTTGTTCAACCACAGAATCTAAGCCTTCACCAAAGGTTTCTTTAATCACGCCAATTGTCAGCTTTCTTCTGGGTTTGAGGTCTGGTTTTAAGCTGAGGGTGTAGTCGGGAATTTCTACTTTCAGGCTGGTAGAGTCTTTGGGGTCGTACCCGGCGATCGCACTCAATAATATTGCAGCATCTTCTACGGTGTTTGCAAATGGTCCAATTTGATCCAAAGACGAAGCAAAAGCCACCAACCCGTAACGGGAAACCAGTCCATAAGTCGGTTTTATCCCCACAACACCACAGAAAGATGCGGGTTGTCGAATCGAACCACCAGTATCGGAACCGAGAGCAACAACACATTCTCTTGCCGCCACCGCCGCCGCCGAACCGCCGGAACTCCCGCCCGGAACCCGTGACAAATCCCAAGGATTAGCAGTAAGTTGGTAGGCAGAGTTCTCTGTGGAACCGCCCATAGCAAACTCATCTAGATTAGTTTTGCCCACCATTACCGCACCAGCATCCGCCAATTTTTGCGTCACCGTTGATTCATAAGGTGGCACAAAATTTTCCAGCATCCGGGAGGCGCAGGTGGTGACAATTCCCTTGGTACACATATTGTCTTTGATGCCAATAGGAATCCCTGCCAGCAATCCAATCTCTTCTCCACTGGCGATTTTGGCATCCACAGACTGTGCCTGTTGTAGCGCCCTCTCGGCCGTCACGCACAAAAAACTGTGTAATTTAGGCTCTAGCGCTTGAATACGATCTAAAGCTTCTTGAGTAATTTCAACGGCAGAACGTTCTTTCTTAACTAGCTGAAGGTGCAACTCGCGAATGGATGCCATAATTGTTCCTTTTGTGACTCAAGTCCATGATTTTAATACAGATTGAGGATTTCTACGCAGTTTAGTTAAGCCGCACAAATGCGACCCTGGCGACTAGCGTGGGGCTTGCATTAAGTTAATATATATTCCACTTGGGTGGGCAATGCTCACCCTAGCATACTGACAATTCTATGAATTTATCAATTGTCTAAATTTTAGAGAGGAGATAATATGGTTAAGATTATTACACGCAAATCTTTAAATACGCAAAATGTATATGACATTGGGGTGGAGCAAGACCATAATTTTGTGATCAAAAATGGCTTGATAGCTTCCAATTGTTTCAATAAATCTCATTCAACGGCATATGGTTATGTAACTTATCAAACTGCGTATTTGAAAGCTAACTATCCATTGGAATACATGGCGGCGCTGTTGACGGCTAACAGTGGTGACACAGACAAGGTGCAGAAATATATTTCCACCTGTATGAGTATGAATATTCAGATAGAGCCGCCAGATATTAATCGCTCTGGTGTAGATTTTACACCAGCGGCAGACAAGATTTTATTTGGATTTTCAGCAGTTCGTAACATAGGGCAGAATGCGATCGCCTGTATTTTGTCAGTGAGAACCGACTCCGGGGTGTTTAAATCTCTGGCTGATTTTTGTGATCGTGTAGATCTGCGTGCTGTTAACCGTCGTGCTTTGGAAGCGCTGATTTACTCTGGAGCCTTTGACAAAATAGAAGCTAACCGCAACCAGTTAATGCAAGACTTGGAGCTGGTGTATGACTGGGCACAATCCCGTGCTAGAGATAGGGCTAGCGGTCAGGGAAATCTCTTTGATTTGTTAGGGGGCGGATTTTCTACTAATAAAAATACAGTCCCAAATAGCTTTGAAGTTGCTCCCAAAGCTAAACCCGTCCTTGATTTTCCCCCACAGGAAAAGTTGCGGATGGAAAAAGAATTGTTGGGCTTTTATGTATCAGACCATCCGCTAAAATCTATAGGTCACTCAGCACGAGTTCTGGCTCCCATTAACCTAACGCAGCTTGGTGAACAAAAGGAAGAAACGAGCCTTTGTGTGGTTGTCATGCTCAATGGTGTAAAAAAAGTGATGACCAAGAAGGGTGACCCAATGGCGATTTTGCAAATAGAAGATTTAACTACACAATCGGAAGCCGTCGTATTTCCTAAAATTTATGAACGGATTAATTTACTGCTCCAAGTTGACTCCAGGTTAATTATTTGGGGTAAAGTAGACCGACGAGACGATCAAACTCAATTGATTGTTGAAGATGCAGAGCCAGTGGAAACAGTACATCTGGTGATGGTAGAACTGAATCTTCAACAAGCAGCTACCATTGAAGATCACCATCGCTTGAGAACAATTTTGCAAGAACAATCAGGCGATAAAGAAAAAGCAAAAGTGCCAGTGATCGGGATTATACGAGGCGGAAACTCCCGTCAACTTGTCCGTTTTGGCAGACAATTTTGGGTGCAAGATTCTAGAACAACTGTCCAAGCGCTTGAAAACGCTAGATTTCCTGCTCATGTACAACTGCTTACTGGTGTATAGGAATGGGGCATGGGGCATGGGGCATAAATAATATGTAATTTCTCAGCATCTGTTTGTTGTTACTCCGATACGCCGATTACCCAATGCCCCATGCCCTATGCCCCACTCTCCTGCAATATCAGTAAATTACCGTACGCAACTGGAAGCATAATTGTTTTTTTAGTCACTTCTGCGGATGATACCTTCCCAGATAAATGGTATCTTTTTATGCCATGAGAGTTTATGTGGTAACTGGGGTGAGGAGCAAAAACTTGATGACCGCAGATGATCTAGGTCAATTTATTGTATACTGTAAAAAAATTCAACCTCAAAGTCAGGAAGACATTCAAAGATTTTTTGAGGGGGTTGTTGGGTTTCCTTATGATAAGGAACTTTTATTGCAAGCTTATCTATTTCTAAATATCAAACACATATTTCCTTCATGCTGTGAATTACTATTATTTGAAAAGTCGCCAATTGGCGATTATACAGATTTAGGAAAGTGTGATTTTCTCTACCTCACATTTATTAATAAACTGTTTATAATCGAAACTAAATTTATTGATACAGAGGCGGCAGGAGCGACAGAAAGAAAGAGACGAAATAAGCACAGGAATAAAGTATTTGAGCAAGTAATAACTTTAAAAAGCAGATTTAGTCAATATTGGAATATCAAGCTAGAACAACTGGAATGCGGTGTATTTACAACAGATCCAGACGTGAATTGGCGGGGAAATGATGTTAATGTCGTCACTAAATCAATATCTATAGATAAACTCGAAAAATGGCGAACAAACTATATAAAAAGTAGGAGGGAAATGGTTTAAGGATTAGGCTATAAGATAGGGTTAATCCAATTGTTGCAGAAGACCCTCGACCCTAGTGATTAATCAACATCCTAAAAACCTCATAAACCCTCAATTGGAACAAGCATCAGCCAATGGCTATAGATTTAGCTGGTTTGATTGGTTTTGTCTATGGTATCCTCCTGGTTGGCTGATTTTATTCAACCGTCACTGGCAGCACTATCACAGCGATCGGGATGGTTGGATTTGGCTGGAATATGGATTATTTTTGATTCCTGGCGGATTTTATTTAGCACTGCTGATTCGCTGGTTGCGTCTTGGTTGTCGATCGCCTCGTAGTGAGACTGAGGATTTTAACCCAAATTATCAACAAGCATTTCGAGAAGAAGTTCTAACTCCAATCGTTAAATATTATTTTCGTGGAGAGTTGCAACAAATTGAGAACTTGCCACAAACAGGATCAATGATTGTGGCAATGAATCATGCAGGGATGTGTTTTCCTTGGGACTTTTTAACCTTAGGCTATTTACTCAGTAAAGCACGAGGATGGGTGGTGCAACCCTTGGCTGGTGTATCATTGTTTGACCATCCTTGGGTTATATGGTGGTTACCGCCTGGTTGGTCCTCAGTTTTGGGTGCTGTGCGGGCAGAGTTCAGTGATTTTGAGGCAGCTATACAAAAGCGTGCAATTCTTTTATACGCACCAGAAGGTTTACGAGGACCCAGAAAAGGTTGGAGAAGACGTTATCAGTTGGAAACGTTTGATTTGAGTTTTATTCAGTTGAGCCAACGTTATCAAATTCCGATTCTACCTGTTATTTGTATTGGTAATGAAAATTTACATCCTTGGACTTTAAATATTAAAAAATTCCAGAGGCTGTTAAAGTTACCATTTTTGCCTTTATCGCCTTTAATACTGGTTTTTATTCTCTTTCCTTCAATGGGAATTTGGGCAATGAGAAGTCGCCTACGTTATTTTATCCAACCTTTATCTATAGCGGCTATGAATAGTGAGCAGACGGGGAGAACAGTGGATTACCAAAAAGCACAACAATTACGAGAAAAGCTACAAGGTGAAATAAATCAAAAGTTAGTTGTTGATTGTTAGTTGTTAGTAGTTAGT
>CAZZXJ010000366.1:0-1797 GCA_964657905.1 uncultured Stigonema sp. | reverse complement strand
AGCAATTAGCCATTAGCAATTAGCCACTAACTCCTCACTCTTAACTCCTCAGTGCCAAAGCGGTATCCTTTGCCGTAGACGGTGTGAATCAGTGGTGTTTCACCTGATCTCTCTATTTTGCGGCGCAGTAGGCGAATTAATGCGGCTATGACATTGCTACTAGGTTGTTCGCTTTCTTTCCACAAATGTTGCAGAATCTGTGTGTGAGTCAGTAGCTGTCCTGAGTGTTCCATAAAGTATTGCAGCAACTGGCTTTCTTTTTCCGATAGCTCTATTATCCGTCCTTGGCGATAGGCTAGTTGGTTTTCGTAATCAAGTTCTAAATCGGCTACAGTAACTCTTTGGGTTGTTGTATCATCGGTCTGGGGACTTGAACGACGCAATAAAGCACGTACTCGTGCTAGTAACTCCCGCAGTTCAAAAGGTTTAACTAAATAGTCGTCCGCACCAGCATCTAAACCTTTGACTCGCTCATCTAGAGTATCTTTGGCAGTCAGAAATAAGACGGGTGTAGTTTTGCCTTGGTGTCGCAATTCCTGACAAATCTCTAACCCCGTTTTTCCTGGCAACATCCAATCTAAAATTAGTAGGTCATAACTGCCTGCTTGGGCAAGTTGGTTGCCACTTGTCCCATTATAAGCCGCATGGACACTGTATCCCTCACGAGTTAGTACACGACTCAAGGGGTCAGTTAGTTCAACTTCATCATCAACTACCAAAATTCGCATATCAATTTTGGATTTTAACCGCAGATGGACGCAGATAATTTTTTGATAATCGGATTTTATGTGTGGTGGCAGTTTTGGATTAGTAAACGCGCCCTGATAAACTGAGATACTACAGATTCTGACGTTATCTATTAACTCCTCAATCTAAAATCTAAAATCACTATATGCTTACTGTTGCACTGCCGAAAGGGGAACTTCTCAAAAATAGCATCCGCCTGCTACAATCTGTGGGATTGGACTTTAGTGCTTTTTTGGATTCAGGTAACCGCCAACTTCAGATTCCCGACTCTAGTGGGAAGGCGAAAGGGCTGCTGGTGCGGACGCAGGATGTGCCAGTTTACGTAGAATATGGTCAGGCACAACTGGGTATTGTCGGTTACGATGTGCTGCGAGAGAAAAAGCCACAAGTTGCCCACTTGATTGATTTACAGTTTGGGCATTGTCGAATGTCGGTGGCGGTTAAGCAATCTAGTTCTTACCGTTCAACATTGGAATTGCCTCCTCACGGTCGAGTTGCTTCTAAGTATGTAAATTGCGCACGGGAATTTTTCCACCTGCTAGATCTACCTGTGGAAATTGTACAGCTGTATGGTTCAGTGGAGCTAGGACCGATTACGGGTATGTCGGAGGCGATCGTTGATTTGGTTTCCACAGGGCGGACTTTGCGCGAGAATGGTTTGATTGAGATTGAAACCTTGTATGAAAGTACGGCGCGGTTGATTGCCCATCCCTTGAGTTATCGCTTGAATACAGGGAATTTGCACACTTGGGTTGAGCAAATGCGCTCTTCAGTCCTTTCTACTGTTTAAATTTGAGTAACAATCAGGAAATTTCAGTCCCAAAACAAATTGGCGTTGCACTATCCAAGGATGACTTTTGGGCAACGCCAATAATTTTTTGAGCAACCCCTGCTAACTATAGCAGTTCTCATATGAATGAAGTACACCCAACTAAAAAAGGAGTCAGGAGTCAGAAGTCAGAAAGAGGCATCTTTGCAGGGGTTCGTGAGCAAGAGGGAAACCCCATCCATAAATGGATTCGCGCATTTGCAAGGACGCAGTATATATGA
>CAZZXJ010000365.1:4529-6769 GCA_964657905.1 uncultured Stigonema sp. | reverse complement strand
GAAATTAACAATAATGGATAGACGAACCTTACTTAAACTCTTTGGATTTGGGGCGCTGGAAACTTCGTTCGGTGTCAGTTTCCCATCGTTGGTGTCTGCTGCGACTGGACACGAAGTTCACTGGGGCTATATCGGAGAAAGCGGCTCCCAGAATTGGGGGAACCTGTCTCCCGAATTTCAACTGTGCAAAACGGGAATCCAGCAATCGCCAATTAATTTGCAGGGAGCGGTCGCAGCGGAACTGTCACCGATTGAGATTAATTATCAGGAGAGTCCTCTACGCATCGTCAATAACGGTCATACTATCCAAGTGAACTATGAACCAGGAAGCTCAATTAAGCTGGATGGTCAGACCTTTAACTTGGTGCAATTTCACTTTCACGACCCCAGTGAACATACCATCGCTCAAAAACAATTTGACATGGAATTGCATCTAGTACACCGCAGTGAGGCTGGTGCATTAGCGGTGATTGGAGTGTTATTGAAGCAGGGACAACACAATGCTGCCCTGCAACCGATTTGGGAGGCATTCCCACATCGTAACGAACCGGAGCAAGTCGTGAACACAGTGAAGGTAAATGCGGAGCAATTTTTACCAAAAGACCGAAATGTTTACCGCTACTTTGGCTCTCTGACGACGCCACCCTGCTCCCAAGGAGTGAACTGGATTGTGATGCAGCAGCCGATTGAAATCTCACAAAATCAGATCCAGCAATTTGCCAAGTTAATATCCATTGATGCCAGACCTGTGCAACCGCTAAACAATCGCTTTGTGTTGCGTTCGAGTTGAAGACCCAAGTACAGGGAGTCAGGAGACCGGAGACAGGAGACAGGAGTCATGTCAAGAAATATCGATATGTAGACTAGATTTTAAGCTATTTCTAACTGTCTGCTTATTTCTACCGCGCTGTACTAGAAAAAATACCCGATTTTTAAGAAGCAAGTCGGGGTAGTTGAAACAGAATAGACTGCAACGGTGTGTAAGTATCGAATTAGAAAACCACGAAAACTTTTGGAATATCAATTATGGAAGCTCTTGCTAATTCTGATTTTTGGAAACTCATTTATAGTGCAGACATCTCCATTGTCAACATACCGATACCGGTATTCAAAATCGTTCTGAGCGCCATTGTCCTCACACTTACTCTGGCGTTAAAACAAGTTTTCTCCGAAATTATCATTCGTAGAATCGAGCGTCTGACTAGCGGAACAAAGACCACCTTTGACGATGAGTTAGTCAAGATTATCAAGCAACCTTTAAGCTGGTTCATTGTCATCGGTGGACTCTGGATAGTGCAGCTAATTCTGGCAGAAAATTTTAGCCCAGAATTGAACTCTAAAGTAGAAGGTATTCTCAGGTTTGGTGCGATCGCTACTGGAGCCTTTATTGTTTACCGTGCCGCTCCTGTGTTGGGAGAGTTGCTGAAACAATGGACACTCAAAAGTGAAACCGAGCTAGACGATTTGCTCGTGCCTTATCTGCCGAAGTTGTTTCAGGTACTCGCGATCGCGATTATCTTGCTCAAAGCAAGTGAGATATTTTTGGGTGCATCGGCAGGGGCACTCATCGGTCTGCTTGGTGGAGCGGGTGTTGCCATAGGTTTGTTATTGAAAGACCTGTTCTATGACTTGTGTTGTACCGTCATCATCTACGTAGATAACCTGTTTCGACCCGGTGACCAAGTGACTATGCATGGAGTAGAGGGTCTAATTAAGGTGGAACATGTTGGACTGAGAAGTACAACGCTTCGGATACTGAGCAGAAACACTATCCAAAAAGTGCCCAATTCTAAAATGATTAATGGAGTCGTTGAAAATTGGTTCCAATCGGTAGGGAATGATAATTCAATAGGTATCAACTTCACCCTAAAAATTGATGGGATTTCTGCAGAACAAACCGAAAATATTTGTGTTGCTCTTCGCGAAATTCCCAAGTCAATTGAGATCTTGAGTGAAAAGTTTTTTATTTACTTTAGCGAACTGGAGCAAAATTCTCGTGTCATTAAAATTCGGGTTTTTGCTAATACTAATGGTAATCCTCGATTATACTTTGATACCATCGAAAAACTCAACCTAGCGATACTGACCCTACTGGAGAAAGAGCAGATTAATCTATTCACCTATTATCCGGTGCAACTCCAAACCAACCTTGGAGAAACTCAAATTGAAGAAGAAGTCAGAAGTCAGAAGTCAGGAGCGGAGCCGGAGACGCTCCGCCAAGGCGTCAGAATCAAGACGTG
>CAZZXJ010000365.1:3199-4519 GCA_964657905.1 uncultured Stigonema sp. | reverse complement strand
CAGAAGTCAGAAGTCAGGAGTCAGAATCAATTAGTGGCAGGGCTATTTCATTCTAAACTTAGGGTTGGTGTGGTATAATACAACGCGACTTTAAGTGCGTGTATCAACTCCCATGAGCCAACCAGCAATTATTGAAGTATTTGCAGAGGTTGAAGACCGCCGTCGCAAAGCGGGACAACGTCACACCCTGACATTGTGTCTGGCGCTGTTTAGACTTTAGTAAAGGTCTAATAAACTAGGAAAAATGGCAAAATTAAAGGAAGAATATCACATTGATGTAAAAACAAGGTATTCTGTATTACAAGCCACTAATACAGAAGAACTAAAAGTATTACAAATATTAAGCAACTTGTTAATCTACAGCGCTTTTTCCTTGTCAGTCATATTTTTGCATTAGTTTTTGGGCTAGCGGGGCTAATGATCGTCCTACCCCATCCAGAACTGCTTGCGGGTTTAGGAACACTTGGGCAGATGGCATTTGGGTGGTCAATGTCTGGGGGTGGAGTCGTCAACATTCTCCTGGGAACAGTAGCTGTAGCGATTTTTGCCTACAGAACACTGGGACTGTGGCAATGGCTGACGTTTATGATCCCAGCAGTTTTTTTATCTTTGGGTAGTGAATTACTCGGCACCAGTTCTGGCTTTCCTTTTGGGGAGTATGGCTACTTAACTAGCTTAGGCTACAAAGTGGCTGGACTTGTCCCGTTCACCGTTCCCCTTTCCTGGTTCTACATGGGATTTAGTTGTTATCTGCTGGCTCGTGCTGCAATCGATGCTAGTGTTAAACCAAGAAGTCTGCTCGGCTTTTTGCGCCTCATCTTGGGCGTTTTTATCGGAGCAATACTCCTGACATCCTGGGACTTTGCCCTCGATCCAGCAATGAGCCAAAGCGCTTATCCCTTTTGGCACTTCGGACAAGTAGGCTCCTTTTTTGGAACACCCTACCGCAACTTTTTAGGTTGGATCGCAACTGGTACTCTGTTTATGAGTGTAGCAGCATTGGTCTGGAAGAAAACGCCGATTGTCTTATCACGTCAAGAGTTGGGATTTCTTCTAGTTGTTTATATTAAGTAACATTGCTTTTAGTGCTGTCATTACCGTGTTTGGTGCCGGACTTGGGATTCCCGTAGGGTTGAGCGTTCTTTTTGGTGTCGTTCCTGCTTTAATTCTGTGGTGGATGGCTTCATCAGTGGGGGTCGAATCGAAAGAAAAAACTAGCCAATCTTCCCTCGCCTTCAAATAAAGCAGAGCGATCGCTCTACCGTACAGTCATTTTCACAAAAAAGCATTTATACGGGACTTTTAAATAAAAAATCATTC
>CAZZXJ010000365.1:0-3099 GCA_964657905.1 uncultured Stigonema sp. | reverse complement strand
GGTTCCAAGCAAATGAGTGGGATACTTGTATTTCAACCTTTGCTGCCTATGAAAGGATGGATAACTTCGATTACAATGCTTTATTGAGTCTAGCTAAAACCTTCGACGTAAGTGAAAACACGCTGATTTTTTTCAAAGTTCATAGTCAAGCGAAACATTTTGAACAAGTCAGCGAAGTATTGCTTCCAGTTTGGGAGAAAAAACCGAATAAGGTAAAAGAAGCATTTACCTTTGCGGCTAATCAAGAGATTGAAATGTTCCAAAATTTGAGCGATGCGATCTACAGCTTAGCTAAATAGCTGCTGCGATGCGATCTGTACCCCAACTTAATCGCTTGTTTAGTTGGGGTGCGTTCAAAATAGCCCCAAAATGTAGGAATATATATTGTCTTGATTATTGCATACAAAATTTATTTGTGACTATTCGATGAGAAATCAGATATCCTCCTCCTCCGAAGAGCTAACTATTATCCAACATAAAATCACTAAAGTTTCATCTTGGGCTGAAGTCTGGGAATGTCCTTTAACAGGTGAAAAATCGCTTCATGCAACTGCGAACTTTATACCTAGTGACATTATTTCCAATTTCCAAGCTAAAGAAATATTGACAGAGCCAAACTATTTGACAGTGCAATTGAATGATCAGGAACATATTCTGCTTACTCCAGAGTTTTTACAATACATAAATCATAGTTGCGCTCCTAATGTTTTTTTTAATACTACAAAGAAGGTTGTCACCTGTTTAAAGAAGATTTCGGTGGGCGAAGAAATGACCTTCTTCTACCCATCTACTGAATGGTCTATGGCTCAGGAGTTTGATTGTAATTGCGGAACTCAGGGATGCCTGGGACGCATTCAGGGCGCAGCACATTTACACCCAGATATTTTGCTGACATATCAGATTAGTGATTATATAAAAGAATTAGTTTTTGAAGAAGATGATTACACTAACTTGACTGAACAGAAGGTTGATAAACTGTAAAAATCAGTTATTATGCTCATGATAACATTCTTTATTTAGAAGGAAATTTAATCTGCCAGATCTTACTAGGCAATATTGGACTAGTTCTAGAAAAACGGAAAAATGTGGCTGCAATTATAGAAAAGCCCAGAGATGAAAGATTTTTAAATAATGCCCTCAACGCTCTCAATGGATTGCGAGCCGTGGGAGGGATTAATATTGATCCGGTCATCGTGACAGGCGGTAAAATTGAAACCCAATGTACCTATTCTGAATACGGGAATGCGTCTGGAGAATTTAAAGGCATTGACGAATTGATGCGGGCTTTAGATATTGTCGAAACGCAATCACTAGAAAGTTTGCGCTCTGTTGCAGCGGAGATTGCTGAACTGGACTCGAATAGTTACTCACAGCCACTGCTCTTTCCAATTGACATTTCCGAGTTAGAGGGCGTTGATGTATTTCCGACCTGTACTGACCAGAATTTGGGTAAGTAATACCTCGGTTACCATGCCAGTTTACCCAAAGGATCACAATTTATACAATAATTTGTGGTATAATAAGAATACAGTAACCTATCAAAGCCGACAATAAATAAGTGTAATAGCTATGTTTCTATTTAGAGGTTAAAAATGCTTGGTTGGATATACGTGATTTTGGCAATCCTTCTAGAAGTAGCAGGCACTACTTGTATGAATTTCTCAGAAGGGTTCACTAGAGTATGGCCCTCAATTTTCATATTCGTCTTCTATGCTCTTTGTTTTAGCGTCTTGACTCTCGCTCTAAAAACAATTGAGCTAAGTGTTGCTTATGCAATCTGGTCAGGGTTAGGAACAGTCTTGATAGTAACTATAGGGATTTTGTGGTTTAAGGAGTCAGTAAGTATTGTAAAAATATTATCAATCGTACTGATAATAATCGGAGTGATTGGTCTGCATCTAAGTCATGAACCTGTGTCCCAAGAAGGGATTTTGTCAAGTGTTGGTGCTAGTCTTGACCTCGAAACTACACAGCCGAGCGCAACACAAGATATACTTCCCCCGGTTTCTGACCATGCTCTCCCGACCTACAAACTCTAAAACTTTTTAACTTTAATAAATATACTGGGAACCAAAAATGGAACCTCAAAAACCAATCATATCAGCAGTTGAACAACTCCAAAAAGGTCGTCGCAGTCGGCGAGATGGATTTTTCAATAAATTAAAGAGCAAATACCCTAACCTTCACATTTTATATGTGTTTATTAATATAATAACCATCTGGAGTGGTTTCTTTGTCATCGCGGACGCATGGGTTTACAAACGGAATTTATTCACAGAACCTACCCCTGCGTTTTCCTTAGAAGTGACTCTTCGCCACCTGAGCTTGTTAATTCTCGGTATGCTATTGCTGCTCTTGGATGACTTATCCTTGAAGGAGTTGCTATTTGGGACAAAAACTCGTTTAGAAAAAGACCCCCAGGACATGAATTTTAGGGAAAAGTTATTCGACAACTTCAAAACCAGATATCCAACCGTGTCAACCATCTATAGTCTCATTGCAATCGTGCTGTGCTGGGCAGGTCTTTGGGGTGCGATCCTGGATGTACCCATACAGCCACTTTGGCGATCGCTACTGTCACCGGTTATAGGCTTCCTCTTGCTCTATCTTGACGATTTAAGTTTGGACGAACTCTAGAAAACGGTTCAGTAACAAAGATTTGGATCAAGATTGTTAGGAGTTAGTAAAAACGTGGAAATACAAACTCCTAACTACTAACATGGGCCTTTTATATAACAGAAGAAGCGAAGAAATTATTATCAACGAACCGCAGGTCAGAACGTGTCTAGAATCAGAGCAAATGTGCTTTTAGTCACATTAAATTTAAGTAGTGTATTAATTGCAACTTCATCGCTTGCGGCTCCGACCAAAACCAATACCGTTCGGTTAAGGAATTTATTAGTTGAGGCAAGCCGGGGGAGCAGGGGGAGAATAGAAGCAGGGGGGGAAAGAACTAATTGTCTATCACCTCTTTCCTCAAGAGCCTCAAGAGCCTCCCCGGTACAGACGTACTGTATTGCGACCAAAACTGAATTTCCGGAGGTGACAAAACCATTAGATGAGACTCTGTTTGACTTAGCAAATATCTCTTCTACTAGC
>CAZZXJ010000364.1:4379-6771 GCA_964657905.1 uncultured Stigonema sp. | reverse complement strand
AGTCAGGAGTCAGGAGTCAGGAGCCAAGAGCCAGAATCGTTCCTGTGCGATTAGTGAATGAGTCTTTGGTATAACCTCTCAGTCCCTTTTAGGGAAAACCAAGAACAGAAATTATTTCTCCTGACTCCTGACGTCACGGCTCCCAATATTACATAAACTCACGTGGATCGGTCACATACCCAGTGATTGCAGAAGCAGCTGCGGTGTAGGGGGAAGCAAGATAAATACCAGCTTCTTTATTGCCCATGCGTCCGGGGAAGTTGCGGTTAGTGGTGGAAACGCAGATCTCCGGCTCATTCATGCGTCCAAAGGTGTCTTTGGGACCACCCAGACAAGCCGCGCAGGAAGGGGCTGCGGGTTCTATGCAACCTGCATCTAAGAAAATTTCCGAGAGGCTTTGCCCTGCGTACTTGACTTTAAACAGGTCCTCATAGACTTTTTGGGTAGCAGGTACTAAGTAGGTGGGAACCTTGACTTTGCGACCTTTGAGAATTTGAGCAGCATTGAGAAAGTCAGTGGTTTTACCGCCTGTGCAGGAACCAATGTAAACGCGATTTATCTTGACATCCCTGCATTCTCGTGCTAATGCGCGTTGATCGGGAGAGTGGGGTTTGGCGACGACTGGCTCTAGTTGGGAGACATCGTAGCGGCGATCGCTATAAAACTTGGCATCAGCATCTGTGTAAAAGGGAACAAAGGGCTTGTCTGTACGCGATCGCAAATACTCAAATGTGGTTTCATCAGGTGCAATGATGCCATTCTTCCCACCAGCTTCAATCGCCATGTTGCACATGGTCATCCGTTCTTCCATGGTCATCCGTTGGATGGCTTCCCCAGCGAATTCCATCGTCCGGTAAGTTGCCCCAGCAACGCTAATATCTCCGATAATTTGCAAAATCAGGTCTTTTGCCAAAAGGTAAGGAGGCAATTCGCCATCCAACACAAAGCGCATGGTGGCGGGAACTTTGATTAACAGCTTACCAGTACCCATGATGAAGCCAGCGTCGGTGTTGCCGATCCCAGTGGCAAATTCACCGAAAGCACCCGCATTGCAGGTGTGGGAGTCTGTGCCAAATAAAACTTCCCCTGGACGGGTGTGACCTTCTTGGGCTAGGGCGATGTGGCAAACCCCTTTATAGTCTGGGTTGGCTTTAAAGTTGGCTCTATCGGTGATATCGTAAAAGTATTTTATACATTGCTGTTGAGCGAAATCACGCAAAATATCAACGTTGCGGTTAGCGCGTTCGTCAGCGGTGAAAATATAGTGGTCAGGAATTAACACGATTTTTTCCGAGTCCCAAACGCGGGCGTCTTCACCAAACTCTCGTTGGAAAATACCGATGGTTCCCGGACCGCAAACATCGTGAGTCATCAGTACATCAACATTAACCCAGATGTTGTCCCCCGGTTCGACTACCGACCGACCGGAGGCTTTTGCCAAGATTTTTTCAGTGAGGGTCATGCCCATAGCGATCGCCTTCCTCAGTTGTGACAAGCTATAAATTCTATGCTACCTGCCTAAGTGAAATTTGCCCTTTTCCTTTGTAAGACTTAAACCAAGGACTTTAATGGTATACTTAAGACCTGATGAATGGTAAGAAACAGTTCCTTCAGAGTAGAACGCTTAGACAGAAATGCTTTGACAGCAATGCCAGCAGCGAGGGCTAGCTTATTGTTTGAAATCAGTCCACTAGTGGCAATAATCTTGACGTGAGGATTCATGCTTTGTAGGATGCGGATGACGGTTAACCCATCTATGGACGGCATCATGATATCTAATGAAAATGCCCGTCATAAAAATTTTAAAATTCATAAATACAACCAAAGCATCTAGGGAACAAAAGCTGTGAGCGCGACTTACACCGGAGGCTGTCAATGTGGCCACATTCGCTACGAAATCCGTGCCGAACCTTTAACCCTCTATCTATGCCACTGCAAGGAATGTCAGAAACAATCGTCCAGTGCCTTTGGAATGTCTCTCACCGTCCCACGAGATGCTGTTGTCATTATCCAAGGACAAGCGAAAGCTTGGACTCGTAAAGGCGATACTGGACGAGAGGTGACTTGCTTGTTCTGTGGCGACTGTGGGACACGATTGTTCCATGAACGGAGCTACAATCAAAAAACCATCAACGTCAAACCTGGAACTTTAGATGATACGAGTTGGTTACGCCCTGTGGGCAATCTCTGGACGCGCAGTGCCCAACCGTGGGTATTGATTTCCGACCAAATGCTTAACTATGAGGGACAGCCAGAGGATGTGCATCCTTTGTGGGAAAAATGGGCAAAACAGCATTCATGAACCTGTGAGGATTGTCGTAGCACCAAATAACTATCGGTTGAGTCGGCTAATAGCTAATCGTAATCAGGCAATTAGCAATTAGCAATTAGC
>CAZZXJ010000364.1:0-4369 GCA_964657905.1 uncultured Stigonema sp. | reverse complement strand
GCTGTGTTTCAAAACTTGCATTGTGCTAAACCTAAAAAATGGATACCTTCTGGAGTAATTTCAAAACGATAGGGTAAGACTTCTAAACCCAAGGCGATCGCATCCCGTAACAGTTGACCATAGACAGGGTCAGGACCATCACCCGGGGCAAACTCAGTACAATCACCCCGATTGATAAAGTAAAGCATCACCGCACGGCTTTCAGGCAGAAGTGCCATCAGTTCCCGCAAATGTTTTTGTCCCCGTGTCGTCTCTGTGTCGGGAAATAGTGCTAACTTCCCCTGCGCTAAAGTTGTATTCTTAACTTCGAGATAAATACTACGACTACTTTTAGTTAATAGCAATTCACCATTGTTTGGGGATAAATGGGATGGATATAAGAAAAAATCCACCCGACTTTTCTGATTTTGTCCATAGGGAACCTCACCGCGAACTTGGCTATACTCGCCCAATTCTGGGAAAAGGTGTTTTTCCAAAGCTATCTTAATGATCTGATTGGGCAAAACAGTATTGATACCTACCCAAGTCGGCTCGTTATCATGTACTTGAATCAGTTCCCAAGTGTAAGACAGTTTGCGGTTAGGATTATTACTTAAAGATAGCTGCACCGCACTACCAGGAGTTGATACCCCTGTCATTGGTCCTGTATTCGCGCAGTGTGCTGTTACTACCTCCCCATTCGCGAGTTCAATATCGGCAAGAAATCGCTTGTAGCGTTTTAGCAAGATACCGGGATACAGAGGTGGGTAGCGGTAAAGATAGTTAATCATAGAAATTGTTAGTTGTTAGTAGGGGCGAACGGCAGTTCGCCCCTACGGTTGTTGGTTGTTGGTTATTATGGTAACCACTAACCACTAACCACTGTGACGACTCCACACACCGACGCCCTTTGGGGTACGGTGTGGGCTTCTAAGAAATTAGAGGTTCGTCATTAGCCTCAGTGACTCCTGATCGCAAGAGTCGCTCCGTTTTCCAGAATATATAGGCACTCCGAGGATGCAGGGGGTAGCGCCCTGATTCCTAGTCGCGGATACTGCGGTCACTGATTAAACATTCCTACTGGCAGAGGGTTCGTGTTGGTGACAAAAAACCTGGACAAACATTGGCAAAGGAAACCACGTCGAAAGACGATTCTCTCTTAATTAGGGATATCAATAATGAAAGTTTACGTTATCAACAAACATGGTCGTCCCTTAATGCCCACAACCCCAAGAAACGCAAGATTGCTGTTAAAGGAGGGGAAAGCAAAAATTTATGGTCGTGACCCTTTTACTATCCAATTAATTTACGGTTCTAGTGGTTACACTCAGCCGGGAAGGCTAGGAATTGATGCTGGTTATGAGCATATTGGGTATAGTGTGGTTAACGAAAAAGAAGAATTGATTGGTGGGGAAATTGATATGTTAAAAGGCATGTCAGCCCGATTAACGGAACGGTCAAAATACCGTCGTCAAAGAAGAAATAGGAAACGTCACCGCGCACCAAGATTTGATAATCGCAGGCGTAAAGAAGGATGGTTGGCTCCTAGTATTCAGCACAAGCTTGATACCCACCACAAAATAATCCAAAAGATTGTAGATATTGTGCCAGTCAAGAAAAAGATAATAGAGGTTGCCAGTTTTGATATTCAAAAAATCAAAGACACTGGTATTGACGGCATTGGATATCAACAAGGCGAACAGTACGGTTTTGACAATGTTCGTGAATATATACTTCACCGAGACAAGCACGAATGTCAAAATCCCAGCTGTAAGAACAAGTCAACTGAGCCTATCTTACAGGTGCATCATATAGGTTTTTGGAAGGAGGACAGGACGGATAGACCAGCAAATCTAATTACTCTTTGCGATAAGTGCCATACACCAAAGAATCACAAGAAGAATGGTTTTTTGTTTGGTTGGGAACCAAAACTTAAATCCTTTAAGGGTGAAACCTTCATGACCACAGTCAGGTGGCGCTTAAGCAATGAAGGGGAATATGAATCAACTTACGGTTACATTACCAAAGGAGTAAGAAGAGATTTTCAGATAGAGAAATCACACCACAACGATGCCTTTGTGATTGCTGGCGGTACTACCCAAAAAAGGATTGAGCCATTAATTCTAGAACAGATTAGACGAAATAAGCGTTCTCTAGAACAGTTTTATGACGCGAAATATATTGATACTAGAGATGGTTCATTAAAAACAGGCTCAGATTTGTCATCTGGTCGTATAACCCGTAATAAAAACAAGAGTGGTGAAAACTTAAGACGATTTCGAGGTCAGAAAATAACCGCCGGACAACGACGAATTAAGAAGTCTCGATATCGTTACCAACCGCGAGATTTGGTGAAGTTTGAGAACAAGCCTTATGAGGTGATTGGAATGCAAAACTTAGGTACTGGTGTTAAGTTAAAAGACTATCCAGGAGTCAAAAACAAGGTTGTACAAGTAAAGTTTGTCCAGCCACTAAGAAGGAGATCGGGTATCTGTACTAGGCTTGGATAGTGGTAACTCCTCGCCCATCCCCTCTTTAATCAAAATAAATTTGATGAGAGTCAGGGATAGGACTCGGAATTACCCGCAATTCATCCCAACACTGACTACGAAGCGTAGTTCAGTGTGGGGCTTCTTGCGGGACTAGCTAAAATTAATTAACTGAGTCAACGAAACAAACACTATGAATGAGGAATTATACAATAGGGGACTGAAAAAAGCTCAGCAAAAAGACTATGCAGGAGCCATTGAGGATTTTACGCATACTTTGCAGCATGCACCTTACTTTGCTGAAGCTTACTTTCAAAGGGGTTTGGCATACTACGACTTAGGAGAAATTCTTCAGGCTATTTCAGATTATACAGAAGCTCTGAAGCTGAATTCCCAGAGTCTAGAGGCATATTATTGTCGTGCTTTGGCAAGGGTAGTGCTGAAAAATCTGCCTGGGGCGCTTGATGATGTGGATCAAGCTATTCGCCTCAATCGCAATCATGCTGCTGCTTATAGTTTGCGGGGAACGGTGCGGCGCAAACAGGGATATATTCAAGATGCGATCGCCAACTTTAAAAAAGCTGCTGAATTATATCTAGAGCAAAAGGACAAAGAGAACTGTCGTCAATGTCTGGAAAAGATTGAACAGTTACAACCAAGAGAAAAACCCATTGCTCAAGAGCAACCAATTTACAACCCAAAGCTAATAACATCCGAAAAGGAATATTTCGCTCAGTTACTAGAAAAGGCAGAAAAGGGCGACACAAGTTCGTCAATGGAGGATTTAAGCTGGGCGTTAAAGGTCGATCCGCAGGATGGTCAAGCTTACTGCTGTCGAGGGGTTGTGCGTTGCAAACAGGGAAATTACCAGGATGCTATCTCGGACTTTAATCAAGCGCTGCGACTTAATTTTCAAGACCCTATTGTATATCGTAACCGAGGAAAGGCGCGTTTTCAGTTAGGAGATCATCAAGGAGCGATCGCGGATTTCAACTCTGCACTCCAGATGCAATCTCAGGACGCGCTGCTGTATGTTGCTAGAGGAAATGTCTATCGGGCAATGAGCAATTATAATGGTGCAATTAAAGACTATACCCAAGCACTGCAAATTAATCCCGATGATGCCCAAGCTTATTACTATCGAGGTATGGCTTATACTTGTATAGAAGAAATGCAACGCGCCGTTGAAGATTATCAACGCGCAGCAAGTATGTTTTGTGAAAAAGAAGACTGGGGAAATTACAAACAAGTCTTAGATAGCTTGAAAAAAATTCACCTATCTAGCCCTGAGTCAAAAAATCCAACGCCTAATCTGCTACGCCAACGCTTGTTAAGACTGGTGGGAGGATACTGGGAAATTGCCCAACGATTGATTGAGCAAGCAAAGAATTACTATCCCGGTATGTCAGAGGAGTGGTACATGGAAAAAGTGATTCAGGACTTGGAACGCGATCGCTCTTAGGTAAGTGCGATCACACTTTCTAGGAGGAGAAAAAGGAGATTAAACAATGAAGTTTAAAACATTGATTTATCGTAAAATGTTATGATAGGGAATTTACACAACCTGTATGAGAATTAACCCTGAAGGAATTGCTCGTACTATTCGGCTGTTAAATCAAACTCCAGAACAACGTGTTTTAGAACAGTTGTACTTGCTAGAACTCGATGAATTTCAAATTGAACCCCTAGCCATTCATTGGGATGAGTTATGTTCTCTAGGTATTCATTTTGAATCTAATGGAGTTCAAGAAACCATCAATGCTTACGCCTCGAATCTAGAAGGCGCTATTTTATATATACTTGACCTTAATTCTAGACATCGTTTTTATGATACGCAGCATGCTACCAATACCTTTATTAGAGCTTTACGTAGGGGCTTGAAACTTAGTAATTAAAAATTA
>CAZZXJ010000363.1:0-6771 GCA_964657905.1 uncultured Stigonema sp. | reverse complement strand
GGCAGTCAGGGGCTTGTACCCTTAATGAATTAATTATTAATTAATTTAGGAATTTTTAATTACGAATTACGAATTAGTAATTATTTGGTCATGGCGAAGCCGAACGGACACGCGGCTAGATGTGCTCCTCGCCCTTGCAGAAGTTACGCACTCCTGTGCATACTCAAGACCATTTGCTATTATGAAGAAAAAAAGGTCAAAGAGGAAACTCGACATTTCCCCCTTTAACCGAAATTGGCACTAGTTTCTCTTGTGATGTAGATGCAACACCTGAGTAACTGATATCTGCTCTCCTATATTAGTACTAGTGTACTATTTAGTCAACACATCTCGTAACTACTGCTGTTGTCAGAGACACAACCATTGATAAGTACTCTAGAAAATGCCTATTTATCGGGAGCGTAACGTGACGCATCACCTACGGGCGTGTTGACAGTTGCCTGTGGCGACTGCGGTTGCGTGTCCGGTGCCGCGTCTCTGGCAGCTATGGCCGTGCTTCCCGCCCTTGCGATCGCAATTCCTCCTGCCCCTTCACGTCAAATGGAGATACCTCCCGAAGAAGGCCAATATTCGTGCTTGGGCGTCGGCTGCGGAAGCCTCGTGAAATCTCATCACGATTGGCAAACGGGCGTTTTCCCCCAGGAGTAAAGATCAGGCGCGATCGCGAGATATCCTGATGCAGCGAGCCAATCCACGTGTCGGCGGCTGTCGTCAGTTTGTCCCAATGCATCATGGAGGACCACCACACCGGGCCACGGGCCATCGCCGACGGGCGTGCGCAGATAGGCGTGCAGCGAGTGTTCAGGGGCAACAATACTAATCTCTGTCATAAAACTAACAAAGCACTTCTAGGTGATGGTTCTCGTAGATACAGCATTTGGTAGTGTGGAATTTATACACGGCGTCCGAAAGCGAAAATACCATGTAATTGCTCGCAAGCGCTTGTACTCGTAAGTTAATAGATGGGCGTCGCCTATGACAAGGGCAAAGCCACAGACCCAGTTAAGTACTTCGCTGCAAAAGAAAACCAGGATTGAGGCGTGGTCAAAGCACTCCGAAAGCCTGTGCCCAAGCTGCATTTATCACCTTTTCCTCTAACCCCCTTGACAAACGCACAGTTGGTAGAGTCGATGGGAGCTATTATGCTCCGCATCTCTCTGTTAGATCTGGACATGTAGCTTTCGCTTCATCCAGCTCCCGATGTTCTTTTGAGGTTAAGTCCTTCCCCTATTCTCTAGTCCTTTTGTATTTATACGGAAGGTTTCACCGCCCTAAAGAAATACTCGAATTTCTACCCTCTTTGTTGCATGTGGATGTAATCGTGACAGCTTTCATGAACGGCTGTTAGGTTTGTGTTCTTCCAGTTATTATGATTGCCGTCTTTGTGGTGCAAATGAACCCTTTCTTCTGAGGTTAATTTGTGCCCACAGTGACCACATGTATGGTTTTGCTTTTTCAATAGTTTTGAGGTTCTTCCGTCGTATAATTTACTGTTGCGTTCACTCCAGTATGTTATATCTCCATCGTAGGGTGATTTATTTCCTTGGACTTTGATGTGACGGTTTTCGGAGTGGGGAACACTTGGAAATGCTCTCTTTACCAGTTCTTCTGCTGTGTGACGGTCTTGTTTTGTCTCTTTATTGAACACTTGAAATGCTCTGTGGTTTAGGAACCATAAGGAGAATCTAGATCCACTCATATCACAGAATTTGTGATAGTTCCTCCATCCTCGGACTATTGGAGCCAGCTTTCTAGCTTTCTCCTTAGCACCATAATTAGAGTTGTTGACGACGTGTTTTACTTTCTTACGGAATGCTTTAAAGTTCTCCGCTGAGGGAGTACTTTTGAGTCTTCCATCGTTGTACACATTGAAGTGCCAGCCGAGGAAATCAAACCCGTCTGTCGATGCGGTTAGTTTGGTCTTTTTCTCACTTATTTTCAGTCCTCTTGCTGATAGGAACTGGTTGATTTTGTCAAGTAACTTTTCTTCGTTTTCTCCTGGTTTGAGAAAGAACACCATGTAGAGTAGGCATATCTTACCGAGGGGTGTATTTCTTCAATCCCGTTGAGTGCGATGTTTGCTAGTAACGGGCTTACCACACCACCTTGACATGTACCTTGTTCGGGAAATTCCGGGTTGATTCCAGATTTTAGGCATCTGAATATGCCCATCTTTAACCCCTTGGGGGCTATAAGGTTGTCCATTATGGTAGAATGGCAAATCCTGTCGAAGCATTTTTCGATATCCAACTCAAGGATACGTTTATCTTTTCCATTGCTTTGGGAGCGTAGATTTAGGAATATTTTAAACTGAGCGTCGTGTGCCGAGCGACCAGTCCTAAAGCCGTAGCTGTTAGCATGGAAAGTTGCTTCGTGTGCTGGTTCTAATGCAAATTTTGCTAGGCATTGCCAAGCTCTGTCCGCGATAGTTGGCACTTTGAGATTTCTAAATGAACCGTCCTTTTTAGGAATTGGAATTAACCTTAATTGGTTATGTTTCCAATCCGTTGCATATTTTTCTAGGATTGACTCTAGTTCAAGTCTTTCTTTATGCGTTAAGGCTAGTTTCTTGTCTATCCCTGGTGTCTTTTTACCAGCGTTTAGCTGAGTCACTTGGCGTATTGCCAGAAACCTAGCTGCACGAGATTTCAGAATAAGCTTTTGTATTGACCTTGCTTTGCGCATGTCACCAACACTAACAGCTTTAAATACCCTTTTTTGTAAGCGGAAAAGGTTGGCTCGGAATTTCTTCCAAGGTAGTATTTTCCAGGATTCACTGATATTTCTATCGTGTCTAATCATGCTTTACTCCATTAGGCGTTTTCTGAACACCTCAAAGCAATTACGCTCTGTCCTACCCTATACATCAGAGTTCTGTATCTCGTCTTACCTACTGGGGTTTTCGACCTTTCCCCAGACCGACATATAGTTTTTATTCGTTCCGTTCCTTTGATTGTTTTGATGATTTAGGGCAGTCCAATTTGCCTATCCTCTTTCTCGGAGGTTACAGCTATCTAAGAAAGGATGCTGTGAGAATGTGGAGGATGTGGTCTACATTTTTCTTTCAGGTTGTAGCCAACAGGTGAGACACTTTTCTAGGACTTATTTACCCATGTCATCTCCCCTTTAACGCCAGTGTAGCTTTCCTGCTTAGCTTCTGATTGCGTCCTGTTCCCAGCAACAGGTGCTCCATCATTCCGAGTATGGTCACTGTGGGCAGGTTGGGAGTCACGTCTCTCCTGACGGATGAGGCTTACCATTTCTGGCTCACTCACATCTCTAGAACAGTTAAGGGAATTCTTGGTTACTCACCCTCTCTAGCTTATGGCTTGCCGACCTAGGTCGATGCCTTTTAGCTGGAAACGAATTGCACTTCTTAACCTATCACAGATGGGTTTACCCAGACAGGTGCAAGATATGAGATAATCCGCCGGTTAGTAGGCATCACGACCAGCAATCTGTAAGGCAATAAGAGAAAGAGGATACGTTTTTTAGTACATCTGAACTGCCATGAGAGAGAACGCCAACTTTTAGTCTAAACTTCAGTAGGTAGTCTTATGCAGGGAACGGAGTAGCTCCCATTGGCTCGTAGTAAGAGCTAAGCGGGAAGACAGCGCTTACTACAAACCTTTAATTATTCACGCTGACCTACTTAGTAATTATTCGGTCAGCTATAGCAAATTATTTATTTAGCTGCTCCTGCGTAGTGTTTTGTCCTTTCATCAATGTAAGCACTGTACTGGTCTGCCAGTTCTTTGCTCTTAAGCACCAGAATGTTCTCCGCGTTTTGCGTAGCACTGCGAGAAAAGTTAAAACTGCCAGTGACGAGAACATCATCGCAGACCACAACTTTGTTATGCATAAAATCGTGTTTGCCACTAGGTTTGTAGGGCTGCGAGTGCTTACCTACTAAATGACTTGCTACCTCTTTGAAGGTTTGAGCAACACCATCACTCTTAGAAGATTTCTCCCACTTTTTCAGGATTTGAGCCATCTCCGTTTGGTCATAAATGCCACCAAATTCGGGAACTTGCTCAGAACGTAATGCCTCATCTAGAGATGCCAGAATATTGTGGGAGGACAATATCATTGAGGCAACCTTGATCCGACGTTTGGCTTGCCCAATTTGGGTAGCGATGAGTTGGTCAATAGTTTGTCCCTCTCCGGGAGAAAAGGCTACTTCAACTTCTGTTGAGTCAACATTGACCTGGCCAATATCGTTAATACCAGTGGATGCAATGTCGCCCTTGACCCACAACTCTTGAAAGTCTGTTTCGTAAAAACTCGCAAGTTCAGGTGAGTCAATACGAAGAATGTTATTTTCCTGATACGTCCAAGCATCATCAGTGAAATTGGTTGAACCTGTCCATACGGCAGCAACTTCGGTATGAACGTCCCTCACGATGTATTTGTCGTGCATTAACTTAGAGCCTGTGATCGGTCGGATTTCTACCTGGCTATCTTTGAGATTCTGGTTAAGAAAATCCTCTGTACCCGTAGGTGCAGGGTCACCCCCAGTTGCCAAAAACAGATCCATATCCATTACCGTTTCACCTTTGTCACCCTTGGTGCTTGTTGGTTTGCCGGCATAGAAGGCAATTCTGACATGAACTCCGTTGTTTGCACGATCCTTGAGTGCTTTGATAACTGTAGTGGAGAGGGCTTCTTGCTTTAAACGAAAATCGTAGATAGCAATGTGCAAGCTAGATTTAGCAGCAGAGATGAACTCGGCTAACTCAGTGGCTACACTCTGCGCTTGTCCATTGGCTCCATCTTTAAGAAAAGTGAGGTTGATTGCCATAAATGTGTACCTTATTGGGCATAGGGCATGACCCATGACTAATGACTAACTTGCAGAACAACCAGTGTCATGTCATCAGTATTTTCCTTATCAGTACCGATAAATTGCTCTACTTGGTCAAATAGGTAATCCAGAATCTCTTGTGGTCCACTGCAATACCTGCAAGCGGCGCTAAATGTCAAAATTAGGTTTTCTTCATCGAAGCGATCGCCACTTGCCGCCGGCGCATCAGTCAAGCCATCTGTATAGTAAAGAATTATATCTCCAGACTCTAATTGTGCCTGTGCATCTTCATATTGGCTATTAGCATCCAAACCAATGAGCATACCCAGGGTGTCCAAACGCGTCAAAGTTTTTGTTGCTGCGTGCCACCACATGGGAGGATTATGTGCGGCGTTGCTGTAAGACAAAATGCGGTTTTCGGCGTCATATTCTGAATAAAACATGGTGACGAAGCGGTAGGAATTTTCTAAATCCGCATACATCACTTGGTTCAAGTTTTGTAAAATCCGTGCAGGAGAGTGACCGTGGAGCACCTCTCCTCGTAGCATTCCTCGCATCATGGTCATAATTAGCCCGGCAGGGACACCTTTGCCCATCACATCGCCAATCACCAAACCCCAGCGACCATCGTCTAAAATACTTTTGCTATTTGGCTGAATTTGATTGTGATTGGTGGGAATAAAGTCGTAGTAGTCTCCACCGACACGATTGGCTGGTTTACAACGTGCCGCGATTTCTATACCTCCAATGGTCGGGTATTGACGTGGCAATAGTCGTCGCTGAATTTCTGCGCCAATTTCTAGTTCTTGGTCTAGGCGTTCTTTTTTCCGCAGTTCTACAGCCAGTTCATCGTTTTCAATCGCTACTGCTGTTTGATCTGCCACTAACCGGACTAACTTTTGTCTGGTTTCGGTCCAAGTGTATTCTGAATCGCGGCTCAAAACGTAGAGCCACCCTCGCTCCGTATGCTTCACTAAAATAGCTGTACCAAAGATTTGCATATCGGGTCCCAAGTAGCGATGCATATGATCATGCAAAATACCCGTGGCGGTTGCTATCGGGGGAGTGTTTGGTATAAGTGTGATTTGACTGCTAGCTGTTTCTAATGCCTTGCGGATATTTTTCCGTTGGCGACTATCTTGCCAGTGCAGTTGCTCTAACCTGACTTGACCGTTAGGTTTGTAGAGAAACAGGGCACTACCGTCTGCATCTGTGACTCTTGTTGCCATTAAAGGGATCAGCTCGAGAAACTGGTTCAAATTATTGAAGCTTCTCAGGGCAAATCCTAGAGAACTTAGTAGATCTTGGATTTTGTTTTGTTCCCGGTGCAGCCGTGCCACGAGTTCTTTTAACGCCACAACTGGAGTGACATCCGGCGGGACGCTACCATTACTATCAGTGGGTTGAGAGGGCGGTTTAGACACAGGCAGAGGCATCATTACAATTTATATGAGCAGGTTTTAGATGACTTATAAATTCTTCTGTTCTGACATTGTTAAACCATAGTGTGACCAAGTTCGTTAATTTAGCAAGAGTAGAAAGACGTAAGGTTTAAATTTTAAAAGTATTTCATTTACTTATTTTATTTATTGGAAAAATATTTATTTATAGTAATGTGTTTCTAGGTAGAAACCGAATTGTGATCAGCAGCAATTATGACTACACCCTTGAAAATTTCTAAGCTTATCATAAGTTTTTTACAAAGTCATATACCTTTAGGCATAGACACAAATAGCTTTAGGTAATGTCTTTATAGGGTTAGTTTACCTTGTTGCACTTGAACCATAACATTGCAAAAGGTTAATTTTTTCTCAGAGAATATTTTTAACACCGATGTGGGGGTATGAAGGTGTAGGGGCAAAGGTGTTATTTTGTCCACCGATTCCCTTACACCCTAAAAATTGTTAACCTATAGGACTTACGCACTATACGCTCTTGAGCATCATGTGGATAACGGAATTTGGTCG
>CAZZXJ010000362.1:5463-6772 GCA_964657905.1 uncultured Stigonema sp. | reverse complement strand
TTTTTAATTTATTTACCCCCCACTCCCGTACAGACGTTCCCCCTGTCCCGTCTCTTCCCCACTCCCTACTCCCTCATTAATAAATGCGAATATTTATCAGCACTGGCGAAGTGGCTGGCGATTTGCAAGGGTCGCTGCTGATTGCTGCTCTCAAGCGCCAAGCTTCTTCGGCTGGTTTGGAATTAGAGATTGTGGCGCTGGGTGGCGAAAAAATGGCAACCGAAGGAGTTACCTTATTAGCAGATACCAGTGGGATTGGCTCTATAGGTATTCTAGAATCGCTGCCTTACATCTTGCCAACACTTCAGATTCAACGACAGGCGATCGCCTATCTCAAACAACATCCTCCTGATTTGGTGGTGCTGATTGACTATATGGGACCAAACCTTGCCATTGGCAGCTATATCCGCCGACATCTGCCACAAGTCTCTGTAGTATATTATATAGCACCACAAGAGTGGGTTTGGTCGGTAAATTCACGCAATACTAACCTGATAGTTGGCATCACGGACAAGCTGTTAGCAATATTTCCAGGGGAAGCCCGTTACTTTCAAGACAAAGGAGCCTCAGTTACCTGGGTAGGGCATCCTTTAGTGGATAGAATGCCAAAATTCCCCAGTCGGGAAACAGCGCGAACTCAGTTAGGCATTGGGTCGGATCAGATAAGTGTAGCTCTTCTTCCCGCTTCTCGCCGCCAAGAACTCAAATATCTTTTACCAGTAATGTTCCAAGCTGCTCAGGTTATCCAATCGAAATTGCCCCAAGTGCATTTCTGGATTCCCTTGTCTATGGAAATATATCGGCAACCAATTGAACAAGCAATACAACATTACTGTCTGCGGGCTACTGTGATATCCGGTCAAACTCAGGAAGTTTTTGCATCTGCCGATCTGGCAATTACCAAATCTGGCACAGTTAACTTGGAACTGGCTCTTTTGAACGTGCCGCAAGTTGTTCTCTACCGACTTCATCCAATTACTGCCTGGATTGCCCGTAGTTTACTTAAAGGTTCTATACCTTTTGCTTCGCCTGCCAATTTAGTAGTGATGAAACAGATTGTACCAGAGTTTCTACAAGAACAAGCAACACCAGAAAATATTATCCAAGCGGCACTGGAATTATTGCTGAATCCAGAGCGCCAACAGCAAATGAAGGCAGATTATCAGGAAATGCGGCAGTATATAGGAGAAGTGGGAGTATGCGATCGGGCTGCTAAAGAAATTTTACAGATGATGTGGTGACTGGTGATCCTGAAGACGAGTCCGGCGCTGGCGACGAAGATCGGTATCTACCCTAGCAATTAGTTCAT
>CAZZXJ010000362.1:0-5363 GCA_964657905.1 uncultured Stigonema sp. | reverse complement strand
ATAGTTTACAGGCGTGAAAAATCTAAAACGCAAAGAAATGAGAAATGTTCGGCATCGTCGCATCCCCTTTTGCCTTGTCAAATTAACGTAATACTTGAAAGCTTAAAGATAGTAGACATGATTTACAGTGATAAGCAACAAAGACCTATAGCTGTTGACTTATTTGCTGGTGCTGGTGGCATGACTCTTGGTTTTGAGCAAGCAGGGTTTGACGTGCTAGCATCTGTTGAAATTGATCCGATCCATTGTGCAATACATAAATTTAATTTTCCTTTTTGGAGTATTTTATGTAAAAGTGTTGTGGATACTACAGGACAAGAAATTAGAAGTTCTTCATCTATTGGTGATAGAGAAATTGATGTGGTGTTTGGCGGACCTCCATGTCAAGGTTTTTCATTGATAGGTAAACGTTCTTTTGACGACCCTCGAAATTCTCTTGTATTTCATTACATTCGTTTGGTTTTAGAGTTGCAGCCGAAGTTTTTTGTTTTTGAAAATGTCAAAGGAATAACCTTAGGGAATCATAGAACCTTCGTCACAGAAATTATCAATCAGTTTGAGGAAAAAGGGTACAAAGTACGTAAAGAGTACAAAGTATTAAATGCTGCTGAATATGGAGTGCCGCAGAATCGAGAGAGATTGTTTTTGCTAGGTTGCCGTTATGATGTAGAATTGCCAAATTATCCGGTTCCAATTACTAAACCTGCAAAACACAAAAAATCTGGTCTTACTAATGAACTTCAATTAAGTCCTACAGTTTGGGATGCAATAAAAGACCTACCTGAAGTTGAAAATTACATAGAATTATATAAACAAGATTGGGTGGTGGCTGATTTTGGTAAGCCAAGTGATTACGGGATGCAACTTCATGGTCTTTGTGCCATAGATAACGACTATTCATATGAACGTAGATATAACTCTAGAATACTCACCTCAAGTTTAAGAACAGAGCATACTTTAGAATCTATTAAAAGATTTGAGTCTACTCCACATGGTAAAACGGAACCAATAAGCCGCTTCTATAAACTTGATCCTGAAGGAATCTGCAATACACTCAGAGCCGGAACTCCTAGTAATAGAGGAGCTTTTACTTCTCCCAGACCCATCCACCCATTTACCCCAAGATGTATCACTGTACGCGAAGCTGCACGGTTACATTCTTATCCAGATTGGTTTAGATTTCATGCGACAAAGTGGCATGGATTTAGACAAATAGGAAATTCTGTTCCTCCCTTATTAGCTAAGGCAGTGGCGTTGGAAATTATTAAGGTTCTAGATATCAACCCATATAAACCTGCAATCATACAAGAATTAAGAAATGAGAGTTTATTAACAATTGACATGTCGTCAGCAGCTAAATATTATGGGGTAAATCCGCATGTAATTGAACCTAGAGTGAGAAAGTCAAGTAGAGAGACAAAAATAATAAGTTAAAATAGAGAAGTGTGAATGAGTAAAGAAGGTATTTACAATTCTGTTATTACTGGAATTTTTAATCGTTATTATAAAGAAGGTTTAAATAATTTTGAGTTTAGCCGCGATGCTCTTTCAGAAATTGCTGCTCAACTAGGTATTAAACCTCCCAAAAACCTTGGGTATCTTCTCTATTCTTTTCGGTATAGAAGACCACTACCTAAGGCAATAACCGATACAGCGCCTCAAGGAATGGAGTGGATTATAGAGTCCAAAGGTACTAGTAATTATAGTTTTAGACTGGTACAAATAAACCGGATTATTCCCAATACAAATCTCATACAAATTAAAATTCCTGATGCAACACCTGAAATTATCAATAGATATATGTCTGGTGATGAGCAAGCTCTTTTAACAAAAATACGTTACTATCGGTTACTTGATATATTCTTAGGAATTACAGCATACTCTTTACAGAACCACTTAAGAACTACTGTTACAGGAGTTGGTCAGATAGAAATAGATGAAATTTATGTAGGTGTGAATTGTAATGGTGAGCAGTTTATCATACCTGTTAAAGCTAAATCAGGTAATGACCAACTTAGTGTTGTTCAGACAAAACAAGATATTGGTTATTGTACCGAAAAATTTCCTGAGTTAACTAGTCGTTCTATATCAGCACAATTTATGAGAAATAATCTAATTGCTCTGTTTGAACTAACAATAGATGAAGGTGAAGTAAAAATTTCTCAGGAAAAACACTATAAACTGGTTCTTGCCGACCAAATTTCTGAAGCAGATTTGCAAAATTATAGAAATTATACATAAAGAACTATCTTATTTGCAACGTACAATTAACGGCTATTTGCTTAATGCAACTCTAGTAATGACAATACAGGCAGCGCCAAGCATGAGTGATGTGATTGTCTCACCCAGTAACAGTACAGAAAATAGAATCGTCAAAAAGGGCTGCAAAAGCTGTAACTGACTGACTCTTGCAATGCCCATTTATAGCGGTTTGCGATTCAGTGAGGTACATCGGGTAGGGGCGAACGGTGAGACAGCCCTGTTCGGCGAAGCCGTTCCCGAAGGGTAGGAGGGTCTCCCTCCGTAGGGGACTGCGAACCCTAAGGGCCGTTCGCCCCTATATTCTGGGTGTACTTCATCCGGTTGAAATCCGCTATAGTTCTTATTCAAGCTACACCTATTGAGGCTCGTCAAGGATGACAGTATACGGTTGAGGCTCCCTAAGGCGATCTTCAATGTGGTCACGCCGGAATTTTGCAATCTCTTGATAGATCTTTTTGCGGGCTAGGTTGATACTGCCTATCGGCTCGTGTTCGGGTAAAGTATGCCAAGGCGAGAACGACAGCCCCTCATCTAACCGCTTGCGCTCCTCGAAGTCGAACTTTTGTGCGGGGATTCTCAGGGTAGCCAGTTTGATAAACGCCGTATCCGCCTCTTTCCACTCCTGTGTCGGGTCTTCGATTGGCGTCTTCTCGTCGTCCACATAGATCTGTACCAGGAAGTCAAACTTTGCTTCCCGTCTGTCTTCTGTAAGGAATTTGACGATCGCTTCGCGGAGAAAATTTTCGGAACTGGGTAGCGAATTCGGAATATCCTGTTGCTGGGGTTTCACAGAGAACTTGATGACGTGAGAACCCAATTTAAAGGGGGTAGTACTCCAGTACTGAATCAAAAGTGGATTAGCAACCTGCTTGCTTGTGGCTTCTTTAAGGATTTCAAAGGTTGGCGCCAGTGATTGCAGCACTTCTGGCTCAGCCTGACCAATACCAGCTTTCGTTAGGTTAGCGAATCCTTGAACATCTCGGACAATGAAAATTGGAAGATTGAGCAGTATGAAGTCCTGCGTTTCCTGCTCGTCATCAAGTACTTTCTCGCCTTCTACATTTAGGAGTTTAATCGCCAGACCGCGAAGATCTGGTTCGAGATCGGACTTGAGTTGACCACGCTTTTCTGGGTCCGAAGCATTGGAGAAACGTGCCCAAAGGGGATAGGTTTTGGGCTGGACAAAGACTCCCACCTTCAACGTTTCAGGAATGCTGTCCTCAACAATGAACTCTCCCCAGACCAAGCCGTGGCTTTTGGCATGAACCTGTCGCAGGTCTGGTCCCTTCTGTGCTTGACTCTTCAGGTCAATTTCTAAAATGGTATCGGTAGCCGCTTCTTGCTCAGCAGCAGATATCTTCAAATCGCTCATCTTGTTCCTCCTTTCAGCTAGCAGTCATACAGTTAACTGTACAGCTAACTGTATGATTGCTAACTGTTTATTAGACAGTAGCAGGGACAGGAGCATATCGGTTTTTGTCTGGCGATCGCCAGAAGCAAAGGCGTAGTAACCGCGTAGCAATTTTTTTGAATATGCGGCTTTTACGGATGCTCGAAAAAGAGGATTGAGATCAATAGCACGGCAAATCAATTAGGGTGCGAAGTAATCACAGGTAAAGGGCTGCGATCTAACCATTTCTATCCTCTAAATGCATAAGTTGATGAGATCTGACCCTTATAAAGAAGATGGGAAGATTAGCTTTTTAAGCTTAACTTTCGTTCAATAAACAGGTAGGAGCCACTACACATAGTCTAATTTTTGTCAATACGTAAGTCTGATCGTTAATAAAAAGTTGCTAACAAGGGTGAACAAATGGAACCGCTTAATCAAGAAGATAGAAACAAATTTTTCTTGCCTCGCGCCAGCTACCGTGGTCAGGTGAAGCCAGAGAACCTAGTGTTTAATGCCAACCTTCAAGAATTTAGTCACAAAGTTTCCTATCTGACCGCACTAGAAACATCTGGGAAACTTTCACCTGAAGAAGCATATAAAAAGATTAAGGCGCTTTGGAAACAGTTGAAACTTAGCAAAAAAGAACTTGGCATTAGTAACGATCCCCCAGAATCTACCTGAAGTTACTCTCTATCCTGACTAAGTAAGTCGCAAATATTTCCCGCTATATTTAGACGTTTGAGACTTCTCTCCAATTCTCGCCACGCACCATCCCGATCTCGTTTATCTGTTCTACTTACAGCAGTTGTCAATTGAACCCGCGCCACATTGTAAGGGCGCGGAAACCGCGCCCCTACGGTTATATTGTGGTCTACCCGACTGATATTCGCGCTTAATACCGTTTCACAAAAACCTTGATACAAATACAGACCTGTAGAGACGCGATATATCGCGTCTTTACAAAATTCATATGTATCGCTATTAATGAGTCATTTATGAACGCGGCTTTCAGGTTCCCGCCTTATTTTAGGTAATTTGAGAGGGCAAAACTACTGGTAGACTAGGGACACACTGAAAGCGCTGGTCATTCGTTAGAAAGGTCGTTAAGCATAATTATTCATCCTCATTTAGGATAATCGCCTTTGAACACAACAGGTGAGAGCAAGAGCGATCACACTTCTTTTTCTAGCCTAGCTTTGAGGGGAGAACGCGATCAAACATGCTATGCGATCGCATTCATAAATTGTCTACCAACTAATCGGGAGTGACCTTTGCTTGCTTAAGAACACCACTGATTGAACCACTCCCCGACCTAAAGGTGCGGGGATTCTGGTAAAACATTACCCCTCAGCTTTTCGTCCTACTGACGTATCTGGCTGAGTAGTTTTGACCTCGTTGGAGAACCGCTCTAAGGGAGAATGAGTCTGCCTACGTTCGGACGCGCCTAATTGATTTGCGGTTTGTTTGAAACGCTCCCATGCCTCCAGCAGGGAAGGTTCCATCCCGGAATACTGACTAGCAGCATTCTGCAATGAGAGCGTATTTTCCTCATTAACAAATCTACTCAGGTATGCGCTAAAAATATCACGATGCATCTCAATACCCGTAACATCTTTGTGAACCCGTTCAGATAGGGTTTTCTTGGTACGACTACCATCTAAATGAGTTTGAGACAGCGCAGTTTTCTGGGTAGAAAACTTGGTGAATG
>CAZZXJ010000361.1:0-6800 GCA_964657905.1 uncultured Stigonema sp. | reverse complement strand
TACGAAGGTGGCGTTCGGGAACGTTACGAAGGTGGATAAATGAGGGGGCAATGGGGCTCAAGCACTCAGGTAAAGTCAAAAAGAAATGCCACCACAGAACATGGTAGGCGTTTCCAACTAATCCGACTTAACGCAGTCGGCGCGAGTTACACCTACCATCGTACTATGGGGTGTTGCCGTGTAAACGCAGTCATCTTTCCAGAGTTGGGAATTTGGCTAAGGGGGCGGGGCTGACTAGAGCAACAGCCCAACTGCTGCCTCTGCCGCCGCTTGATATGAGTAGGCGGTTAGCTTCTTCTTCGCAGTGGTCAGTTATACGAGTGGGGAGTTAATGGATTAGTCGGGTGAGGAATAGGGAGTTAGTCGGTCGGTGGTCGGTTACTCGGTTGGTTGTATGAGTGGGATGTGAATACTTGCAGGTTTTGCTAAAGATTCTATGAAACCTATATATCAACACTATATTAACTTGACCAAATCGAATAAACTTTCTCCATATTAATAAGGAAAAGCATGGTTCGCATTTATAAAGGATTTGCAATTGCTGTTGCAAGCATATCTGTAATGGCAATAATCGGGAGTATTTCTCCGGCACAAGCTTATCTGTTTTTTAGTGATCGCCCTTCATGGGAAGCTGCTCTAAAAGCAGATTTAGGTGATGTTACCCCTCAAACTCTTGATTTCGGGGAATCTAAATCTATCTCTGGAACAACAGTGCTTTCTAACGGTATCTCTGTTTCACCTATTGAATTTAGCGACGGCAGTCTAATAACTGCTGGGGGTACAACAGTAGGTGCTGTTCGTCTTGCTGGTTCATCATCAGGCTCGGTTCGTGGTCTTCTCCAGTTCAAGTTACCTTCTCCTGTAAATGCATTGGGATATGATGTATCGGTTGGACCAGTAAACGGTTTTCTTGAAACAGCATTTATTCCAGAAGCAGGTACGCTTTTTACACCTCAAGGACTCGGCATAGGTACTATCACCCCAGGTTTTACTGGAGTCATATCTCAACCTGGTGATCCGCTCATCTCCGGTTTTGATATAGCTAACCGTTCTGCTGGAACTGGATTCTTTAATACGAGCAATATTACCATTGCTAAAGTTCCCGAAGCCTCTTCCACCTTGGGTCTGTTAATGGCTGTTAGCACTTTCGCAGCTAGATCATTATTTCTTCACAGACAAAAGCAGCAAAAATCAACAACTGCTATACATTAATTCATCATTCCTGTAATCGTTACAGTAAGGCGGTTTCACCAAGACGTTGTTAAATCGTTTGAAACTCTTTCAGTACAAACTATAGACCCTACGTCAGCAAAATTTGATTTTTTGACGTACCCCTCGCTTCTAAGACTTAGATTGCGTCTTATATAACCCAACTCAAAGCCCCTCTTTTGGCTGAGGGGCAAGGGCTTACGCACTAATCAGTTGGCTCGTGACATAGCTCCCGTATTGAGTCCACGTCCCTGACTTCCACATCACGATCATAGCTGAGGGCAGCTTCTCGATTTTCCAATAAGATTCGGCTAATGAAAGCTCTCTTTTTCCGTTCATTCGGATCGTTAAATAAGCCAGCACAAATCTGAGCGTAAATTTGGCGGCAGAGGTGTCCCTTAAACTTATTTATTACCTTGCCGTTTTCGTTAACCTCCCAAGCTTTGCCGTTCACAATCTTGCATTTATCTGCAAGTCTCTCCATTGTCTCAGCAATATACCTGCTGCATCTATTGTGAGATTTTTTAGCTGCTAGTTGAAGTGCCTCTACTGTCCTTTGGGTGGGAACTGTCCGCTTACCTTGCTTGTCCAGCCAATCAATCGCTCCTACTATTTGCTTAGCGCATTTACCAAGAACCGGAATTTCTTCAGAAGGTACTAATTCAGCAATGTGCCGCTTGAGTTGCCCCTCGAAAATAACTGTGGATTCATCAACATAAGTGAATAGCCCTGTGGCTAACACTTCTGATTGCCGCCTTCCGGTCAATAGCATGATTGCGATCGCCACCTCTTTCCACCGAGCAGAAAACTCAGGGAGATGGCTCACAGTATCAATAGCCCATTCAACGAAAGGCTTTGCCAAAATTGCCCTAACATCCTCTTCAGCGCGGCTGTTGATTGCCTGGGTAAGCTTATATTTGGTAGCACCTATATCCTTAAAAGCGCCGCGTACCGCGTTATCAAAATCCTCGTAGGTGTCTGACAACGTCCGGTCGTTCACCGTGGGGAATTTTTCGTTTTCCTGTTCAACAATCTGACCCAAATATCGCATGACATCAACTCTAATTTTTTGGACAGAGCCAGGGTGAGCTTTGCCCTCTGGGCTTTTCGAGTCGGCGTAGGATTCAATAATGATCCGGGTTCTTGCCACTAAAATCGCAAACTCAGGGAGGAAGTACTTACCCGAACGGCAAAGGCTTAGCTGGTACTCTCGTAGACCTGTAAGCTCGTTTTCTTTCTCGGTAGAGTAATACAGCTTTCGGGCGATCGCTAGCTTCTCCTCTTCCGAGTTACTATAACCGTCTTCCTCCTGTCCCTTCACCCGTTCTACCGTTTTCTCAGAGAGATTCACAGGCAACTTTATAGATTCCTCGGTCGCTTCGGGTGCAACAGGTGCAATCATTTCCTCTTCCTCCTGTTGTACTAGCTCACGCTCTACCACTGCTGTAATTGATTGCCCTTCCCAGAGGCTGAGATGATGGACTAACTCGGCTTTTTTGCCTAATCTCCGAACGTGTCCAGCAGTTTGCGGAATGCCGTGAATCAAGAACTCTAAGCTTGGGTTATTCCGCATCATCTCTGAAGCTTCTTTCCGGAGTTCGGCAACTGTAAGTTTTTCGAGTTCGGCTATTGAACGTGCCATGATTGAAATATGTTGTTTTTTTGCTTACACCCCAAATGTAACACCCCATTTCTTTTAAAGCAAGGGTTTGCAGATAAAAGATGTGGGGTGTACTAGGTGGGGTGTATTTGTTTTTCTTATGAGTGGGGTGTGGCGATCGCCTCCTTCTGGTTTTGGCGCTTGGGCGTGGCGATGTGGCTCTAGCCTCAAACAAATCCCTCAACTACTAAGTTGCCCTGGCATCTCGTATTGCGGCTAATTAGCTCAAGCTGAAAAATAATCTCTGGCGACAACTTCTGTCAGATAACAAATTATTTGTCGTTTTAACAAATTAATGTCGCTAGGCAATTATATGCCAAAACGAGGTGTATGAAGGATTAGCCCGTACAGTATATATAAACTTTGTCTTTGTATTTTTACTTAAAAAACGCAACATCGCTGAAATGTCTGCTACATCAACTTAAAATTTAAACGACATTAATTTGTTAAGACGACAAATAATTCGTTAACCGACAATATATGATGAGCCTATATCCTGAAACTCTATTTCAGGGGCAGCCTTTAAGCAATTATCACTCCTTTTTATATGGTCCAGTATGCGTTGCAACTGACTACCGAGGTACTGGTATCTTACAAGGGTTGTTTCAGAAACTTCTTGCTCAGGTGGCGCTCCGGTATAATGTTGGCGTTGCTTTTGTGGCAAAGGACAATCCGCGATCGCGAAGGGCACATACTCAAAAACTTGGCATCTTCGTTGCTAAAAGAGTTTGAGTTTCATGGCAAATTTTACCTTATGCTTGGATTCACAGTGCCACTTTTACCACACTCTTGTTAGTGGGTATGGGCGTCGAAGCGCATATCTCCCAATTGGGGACGCGATCGCATTCGGCTATATAGTACATAATTACTAGAGCATTGTTACAAGCATTGATAGCCATCTGCTGAGATTGAGGGTCAGAAAAAGATGTAATCACATCGCTCTTCTTTGACATGCTTGATTTATAAGTCATAACTAATAGAATTGTGCTTGGGTTTATCACTTAAACTGGTGTCAAAGTACCATGCTTAAGCTACATTCTTTCTTCCCTTAAGATGAGCAACAAGGTGCGACTTAGCCTCATAAGACGTAGAATCTTTTGTCCGACTGCTGTTTGTTGCCGTCTTCTGGGTTTTATTAGTCCCAATAGCTGCTGGTATGCTCTCCTCAGGAATGTATTCGATTAAGTCCAGTGGGGTGACAGTCTCACTAATTTTCGATAGTTCGTTTATCCCCCCGCAGAGCTGCTCCCATCTCTCACCACCAATCTCAGGCATGACAAGAGCGTTCCTTAGGGTTGATACCGCGTTAGCGCTAATACCCAGATAGTTAGCCAAGTCCTTGCCTTTGACCCGGTGTCTAGCCATAATCTCGCTCAATTTCCAACGAATCAAAGTTCTAGTCATAAACTCACCTTTTTAACTTTACTATTCAAGGCTTATTCGTGCTAATTACAATATATACTGCAATTTATAGGTTTTTAATCAAATAAAAAACCAAATTTTGCTATTTATACAATTAAAACTTGTATAAAACGCTAAGATAAAAACAAAGGCGATCGCCCTAATTCCGCCAAGAATCCGCGATCGCCTTGCTGTAACTATGACCCTAATTAGGAGCCTATTAGACTATGATGCCACAACTTGTGAGTGAAGTTGCAGTTAGTAATGAACAAGCGATCGCTCAAGCCGAACTAGAACAATACGTTACACAACAAGCCGCTAACGGTGCACCACTCTTGAGCTTCCAATCTCTGGAGGCTGCCACCCAAGACATCCTGCGTCATGCCGAATTCTTGGCGTCGGAGAAGACACGCTCCAAGCATGAGTACAAACAACTTCTCAATGACCTCGGTTGGAAAGGAGAGGAGAAAAGGTATTTGAAAGTGGCGGCGGCATTCGAGAACTTCTCGCCCCAGGAGCTAGCTGGTGTAGAACCAGCCACCATCTTCCTATTGGCAAATAATAGTAAGAAATACCAACCAGTCATTGACCAACTGCTAGATTTACCTGAAATTACTCAGGCTGTAGTCCGGGAACTCATCGCAGCACATCGCACTGTCCAAGAACCAAGCAGTCAAGAACTTAGTATTTGGCGACGGACTCGTGATGGAGCCAGGTACTGTCAAATTCCACCCATTCACGAACAGGACGAGCAAACTGGTGTAATACTGCAACGAGCGATGGATGATGGGTTATTGCCACAGGCAGTGGTTCGAGAAGCCATGCAGTTATGGCTTGATTACCAACAAGGGCGATTGGAGTTCGTGGAAGCAGCCGCACTACCAAAGGAAATGCCAACATTGGTGGAGCCAGAAGTTCAACATCCAGAAGCTAAATATGAAGATTTATTAACTGAGCCTTGGGATATGGTGATTGAAGAGCAAGAAACAGCGTTGTCACCATACGAAGTAGAGGAATTTGACAAGGGAAAGCAATGTGTTGGCGATAGTGCCGACAGTTGGACTTTTGAACCAGAACTAGAATTAGACGATGAAACAGTTGAGTATGCTGATTACGCTTGTCCTGCGCTACCCCAAGACGTTCAAACTGAGCTTGAGCAAACCTATATAGGGAGTAAATACGGTTCTGGAGAGATGGTGTTAAATGAACAAGCAGCGTCTCGATTTCTATTCGAGCAACAACGTCGTCGTAATCTTGAAGGTTAAAGGGAGGAATTATATGTCAGAACTAAGAAACGACCAAGCTACTGCTGAAGATAAACAAAGATGGGCAGAATTGGATGAACTAGATAGCAGTGCCTTTAGCGGACCACCAATATCAGCTCGTTTGTATCAAGAAAGATTTGAGTCAATCAAAAACGGAACTTATCAGCAAAAATATTTAGAAGCAGTGTATATTGAAAAACAAAAGCTGCTTTTAAAACTAGAAAAGCTAGAGCAATTTGAAGCAGCACTGAAAGCTGAAATTCAATAACTCGATTCAGCTAGAATTTCCCCGATAATTTAAGTGTTGTTTTTGAGAAGATTTTTTGAAGGTCGAGCGATCGCCGTTGAACGCGCACCCTCACTCAATTTTCTTGAGTCCTCTTGGCAACAGTCATATATATCTACTTAAGGTTGGATAGTTTTTTGGCTCAGTTGTGACTTTCAATTCATGAGATTGGGAAACTTCTCTTCTAAAGATTGCTCAAAATAATACTGACACCAAAATTCAGCAACTTCTAGTAACATGGGAACTGAATCAGGTGTTAAACCTTTACCATATGTGGGTGCGTAGCATTCTGTATATTCTCTTGCTAGCCTGTAAGCGTAGTAGTCGAATTCTGGTTTCACAAAGCAACAGATTGCATATTTGAATTTCAGTAAATAACCACTCTTCACAAAATGCACCGTTGTCCAATGGACGTTACGGTAATCGTCCCCCTGTAATTCGTCTATTTGCTTCAACAAGCTCCAGAGTGATTGTGTGTGAACAGGAGTGGGACTGTCTAGAAAGCAATCCAAGTGAGTAATGGCATGGGTCATTAAACTTTTATGAATCTCCCATTCTTCAGGAGTTGTATTATCTGGACACTCTGCATCTTTCGCTTGCTGCAAAACCATTTTTGAGATATAAAGAGCAAACTTCTCTGCTGCCATGTCTGACGACAAGTCGCTCCGCGCCTGCGCATCTACCTTGCATAGACTTTTGATACTGGTAAGTCGGGTGATGGGTAGCGCAAACCCAGTATAGTTGGTGCTTAGTTGTTTTGCAGCTTCAACCCACTTCTTGATTTTGGTAGTAATTGCTGTTTGTTGATTTTTTAATTGCATTGTTACAGTTAGTCCTGCTTTCACCCCTGCTGCTTTTACGATCCTATCAATACTCTTGCGGCTGAGGTGTCCCCCATGCTGAAAATTGCGGCTTTTGAATACAGGTTCGTCATCACTCGCGTCACTGCGCAGCTGCACCAGTAATTTTCGCTATCAGC
>CAZZXJ010000360.1:0-6818 GCA_964657905.1 uncultured Stigonema sp. | reverse complement strand
ATAAATCTATGCCTTATAGTAAATTCACTCTCAGTAAAGCTGTAGAAGATTTCCAACTCACAATCGTTGAAGGGAGTCGTTTCCTGCCAGAAATTAAGACAGTCACCCCTACCCCTTTGCTAGTGGATATTCTTAAAGAAACGATTCCCTGGGCGATCGCAGTGAGTAGCGAGAAAGCCCGTTCTGAGGGCATCATCAATCCCGTGTTACTGGAAGTGAAACGCCAACTCAAAGGACAGATTAGCGTTTTCTCTGGCGAGGAATTCAATGTAGAACCAGAGGCTGAACTGACTGGCTATGTTGATTTTCTCATTAGTCGTTCCCCAGAACAGCTATTTATCAAAGCCCCTGCGGTTATTCTAGTCGAAGCAAAGAAGGAAGACCTGAAACCAGCGCTAGGTCAATGCCTTGCCGAAATGGTTGCAGCTCAACGCTTTAACCAGCAAAAGCAACAGCCTATCTCGACAATTTACGGAACAGTGACCAGTGGCACGGTTTGGCGGCTTCTGAAGCTCGAAGAGCAATGCGTTACCATTGACCTGACAGATTACCCTCTCCCTCCAGTTGAGCAAATTTTGGGTTTTCTCGTTTGGATGGCGCAGCAGGGCTGATGATAAAGATATAAGAGTAGGAAAACATAAATTGGCAACCGAACCGCCAGATAAAGTTGGCGAGCAGGTTCAATTTTTGCGCTTCGCATCCCGATAGTTTAGAAACTGTCCCAAGGCGGTGTGAAATTCTGATACATTGGACGGACTAATAAAACTTTTAATCTCTGATGAAAAAGCCCGTGAAATTGCCGCTAATCTGCTGGCTGAAGGCATGAGTGTTGACGCGATCACTCGAATTACTGGTTTGTCACTAGAAGTAGTACAACAATTGCACCCAATAGTTCTTCACCAACATCGATATCAGTGGTATTTTGTTGAAGCCAAATTCTGCCGTCTTTGATATCGAAGTGTAGGACGGTGTAATAGATTCGCTTTAAGCCTTTCCAGCCGATACGCATGAGTTGGTAGCGATCGCGTACTGGGTCAAAAAATAGTGCGCTTTCTATATCTTCATCACGGATGGTCGCCGCTACGCGAACGGGAAGGCGTTCCGCCTACGCTTCGGACATAAATATTTTTGCACAAGTACTTAGCTTGACATGACGCTGAAAGAACAAATACCTGAGTTCGACGTAAAAAATAAGTCGGAAAAGTAGACAGAGTAAACCTTGTGGCAAGACTTGGGTTGTCAAAATAATGCAAATAATTCTCAATAGATTTTCTGGGACGTGAATGGCGATAAAAGGGAGTATAATGAATTCGTGACGGATTCATTACGCCTATGAGTACTAAACAGGACTTACGCAACTGTCACAAGCAATGGCGCGGCTACGCCGCGCCGAGCGCCAAACAACTAGAGGACAAACATGGGAACATCCGGACGTTTTAGTTGCTGAACTAAATAATTTGACAATAATCCATGTTTAATTTGATAAATTGTTTGACTACTTTTATAAGCTAAATGTTTGAGTCTGAGCCAGACTAAAATCGCGCAGGCAATATGGTTTCTTTGAATACGACCCTTGCGACATTGACACGATTCAATACCAGTCAATTGTTTTAATTCTCTATGAAACTCCTCAACCTTCCATCGAACCTTACACACTTTTTGTACAACGTCCGTAGAATCTTGAGATAAATCGTTGGTAGCGATAAAATCCGTTCTGTCGGTGGAGACAGTTACCCGGAACAGTTTCACTTTTTTCGCGCATGGAAACTTCTTTATTTTAACTGTTTTTCCTGAGTTTAACTCTTTCTCATTCCAAGATAACAATTCAATTCTTTTATAATCTTCTTGCTCTCCCGTATCATCAACAAGTCGATTACGTTTCAGAGGACAATAATAATATTTTCCTAACCCATCAATATATAACATCAATTTATTTGTCGCGTACCAAGTGTCCATCAAGACGGCTTGAAATGGTAAATCTTTATGATACACAAGGTTTTGCAGCATCTCCGTCACATGGTCAATATGAGTTTTCCCATCTCTGTCTGGGTCATAAACACGATAGTCAACTACCCAAAATTTTCCGATTTGGTGATTGACATATATACAATTGACTAGCCCAATTCCTTGAATGACACCATGTTCGTTGCCACTATATTGTCGTTTGCTTGGCTCTATTTCTGTAGCGTATCGTTTATCAATTACTGTGTCATCAAAAACCAAGTAAGCGTTATCATTTATTTCTATTAAATCTTTAACATTATCCCAAAGAATCTAGGGCAAACGCATCTTATTTTTAAAATGCTTACTGGGCAAAAATTTCAACCATTGTTTAGTTTTGTGAATAAGAATTGAAATCCTTGCTGGGCATGGATTACAGAATTTCGATGCGTTGGGAGCATCCACTTTTGGCGGATAGACTTTTTTAGATGAACCATATAGTAGGGTTTTTGGGGTACAAGAATTATGTTTCTTCCAAAAGTGGATGCTCCCGATGCGTTTGCCCTGGGTTAAATAGTCAATATAAACTAAACCAGCCAACAAACTTATAGGAGTAATAAGCTGCTGGCTGGTCTAATAATTATTGAGAATGAAAAGTTGTAAAGTTTTTATGCAACCTCACTCAAAATATTTGCCCAAAAGGACACAAATCTGAAACAATAGCAGAATCTAGAAGTTTCGGGATACAGCATATGCAGATAGGGGCTATCCTCCGTAATCGCTATAAAATAATTAAACTTTTAGGGAGTGGTGGGTTTGGCGAAACTTATCTGGGGGAAGACCTCGATATACCAACCGACCCCAAACCGAAATGCGTCGTCAAGCATCTAAGACCGCAAAGTAATAGTTCAAGCGTTGTACAGATAGCCCAGAATTTATTCAATCGTGAAGCGGAAGTTTTATATCGTTTGGGAAAACTTCATAACCAAATCCCGGAGTTATACGCTCACTTCGAGGAAGGACAACAATTTTACTTAGTGCAACAATTTATTGATGGTGACGATTTAAGTAAGGAACTTTCTCCCGGCAAACGTTGGGACGAGGATAATGTCAAACAACTGTTGGAAGATATTTTGACAATCCTGGCATTTGTTCATGAACAAAATATAATTCACCGCGACATTAAACCCGCAAATTTGATGCGACGGAACGACGATGGCGAAATAGTATTAATCGACTTTGGTGCTGTCAAACAAACGATGGTACTCAATACCCAAGGACAAACCAACCTTACAGTTACAATCGGAACTGCTGGTTATATGCCCAGCGAACAAGCGGCAGGGAAGCCGAAGTTATGTAGCGATATTTATGCAGTCGGGATGCTTGGAATATATGCTTTAACCGGGATACAACCCCATGAATTGCCAAAAGACCCCAATACCGAAGAGGTAATATGGCGCAATTGGGCAAGCGTTAGCGATAAGTTTGCAAATGTTTTGGATAAAATGGTGCTGTATCACTTTAGCCAGCGTTATCAAAATGCAGCAGAAGCGTTACAAGCATTATCTCAAGTTCAAATCCAGACCCAACCTCAATATCTACTACTAAACCAACCAATACAACCGACTCAATATCCATCTCAGTATCAACAAGTACAACCAAATCAAGTAATACCACGACGACAAGTATTGAAAACCTTGGGTTGGGTATGTGCGGGAGTTGGTTTGAGTTTTGTGGCAGGAAATTTGTTACAAGGAAACCCAAGTCAACAGCAACAAACTACCTCGAATATCCCAAAAGAACAAGGATTGGGGTATGATGCTGAAACGTTGTACAATGCAGGATTAGCAAAACACAAGAACAAAGATTATCAAGCTGCAATTGAAGATTATAGCCAAGTCATTAAAATTAATCCTAACTATGCAGATGCTTACTATAACCGGGGTAAAGTTCGCTATGAATTAAAAGATTATCAAGCTGCAATTGAAGATTACAGGCAAGCCATTAAAATTAATCCTAACTATGCACATGCTTACGGTAACCTAGGTATTATTCGCTATGAATTAAAAGATTATCAAGCTGCAATTGAAGATTACAACCAAGCTATTCAAATTAATCCTAACTATGAAGATGCTTACAGAAACAGGGGTCTTGTTCACTCTGAACTAGACGATTATCAAGCTGCAATTGTGGATTACAACCAAGCCATTCAAATTAATCCTAACTATGGAGATACTTACACATACAGGGGTTTTGTTCACTCTCAACTACGCGATTATCAATCTGCAATTGAAGATTATCGTAAAGCAGCCAATCTGTATAAAGAACAAGGAGAAGAAAGCAAATATCAAGATGCACTTAAGCAAATTAAAGCGCTTCAATAACTGCGGCAATTTAGCGTTTGAGGAGTAATAGTGCTCCTTTGTAAATTTATTTTTACCTAACTGTACTCTGAAGATTTTGACAATTTTAGGACTTACGCACTGTACAAATTAACTATAATATGGGTTACGATATTTGGTCGTTTTAGGCGCTTTGCATAACCCTGATTTACTCACATATTTGCGATCTCTAGGTGCTAAACATGGCTGAAACACCCAAATTGCGTGTAGTACTTATGTACGATGCGTAAGTCCTAAATTTATTGACTGAAATTGAAGTACTGAAACCGGAGAATGAGTGGCTCAAGGCAATGGATAAAGGCAGTGATGAAGTTATTGCCATGCTACGCAACGAAATTAAATTCTTGAATGGTGAACTGGCTAAAAGTATGAAGAAAACGATGAGGGAGATTCAATTGGAGAAGTGAATACAATATCTAGAGGACGAGATTTATGATTTACAGCGGGATTTGAGAAAAGTACGGAACACCGAAACAGCCTCACTTAATTCTCTATCAGCCATATATGTTTTCTCTAACTTCTGCTTTGCCTTACCACTGGATATAATCTTGTTAACAGGTTAATTTAGTCTGTACTGTATTTGTTTATCAAGTCTTCCACAACCCGACGGGCAGAATAATAATTACCAGGAAGCCCAGAGATATTTTTGGAACACCAATCAACCGATCTGCCAGCTTCTAAAGCAGTTTTTACCGCATTCCACAACAGGCGATCGCGCACTTCCGCGCTACTGTTTTCAGGCTGAAGCTCTTGGTTTAGCGTGGTTTCAGGGGTGTTTCCTAGCTCAGACTGTAACTGTCTCTGCAACTGCGCTACAACTTCATTATTAGCTGATTGCAACTGACTATCTGTTGACTTAAAACTAGGCTTCCAGTTGGATAAATCTGGCACTCTGGCAGGCTGATGCTCCACCATACAACACCTGAAACCTTGAAACTCTAACTCCTTCAAGACAGTAGAATAGTACTGAAATTCCTTTGAGTCTTTCCTATACTTGTTCCTGAGAAACTTGCAATGCTCTGTTGCAAAATCACCAAAGCGAACTGTAGTGAAACATTCTTCCAAGTCGCTCTCACCCTCTAGTCCCCAAGTAGCTACATTCTCCCCTTGTGCCAAGGCAATCAATCTAATTTTGGCGTCTCTAGCCACTATGATAATGTCCTTCATCAACTCTTTAGCGCTAGGTACATTCTTGTTAATCAGCTTCCATTCATCACAGGCGAAATTAATTTGGTGTGGGGTTATTCCCTGTTCCATTAACTCATATCTTTTATGTACTAGGGCGTGTTTTCAAACTCGTTGTATCCTAAAAAAATAGGCGATCGCTGTATAGTCATGATCAACCGAGGAGACTTAAGTAACGAACAGTGGGAGAGGTTAAAACCGTTACTACCACCACAAAAACCGCTGACAGGCAAGCCAAATAATGACCACCGCACGGTTGTTAATGGCATCCTCTGGATACTGAGAACCGGAGCGCCGTGGCGGGATATGCCAGAACGGTATGGAAAGTGGGAGAGCGCAGCAACAAGATTTTATCGGTGGCAAAAAGCCGGAATTTGGAACCAAATCTTAGAGCGCTTACAAGCGCTTGCAGACTCTCAAGGAAAGCTCGATTGGGAGATTCATTACGTTGATGGAACAGTGATACGCGCCCATCAGCACGCCGCTGGTGGAAAAAAGGGGGCGAAGAAGACGAGAAACTAGGTCGTTCCCGGGGTGGCTTCAGTACGAAAATACACATTCGCTGTGAGGGTAAAGGTAAACCAATAACTTTTATTCTCAGCCCAGGTCAAAGAAACGAGTCAATTTTTCTAGAACAATTGATGGAACAAGGAGCAGTAAGCGCGTTCTGGGCGTGGTCGTCCACGTTTATGTCCTTTACGATTAGTCGGAGACAAAGGTTACACAGGTCGTCGCATCCGTAATTACCTGCGTCGCCGTGGTATCCGGATGACAATTCCACGACTTTCCAATGAACCACGTCGCGGTCCTTTTAGCCGTGAAATTTACCGTCAACGCAACGTTGTCGAACGCGCTATTAACCGCAGATCGCAATTTCGACGTATCGCTACTCGCTATGAAAAGCTGGCTGCAAATTATACAGCTATGATTACGATCGCCTCCATTCTTTTGTGGTTGTAGTTTGAAAACACGCCCTAGGGGTCGCTTCAGAAAACGGAATATAAAGTACGCTAAGCCGTTGGGATGGGACGCAAGGGTCTGTATTTCCCTTTTCCCATTGATCGACTGCGCCAAAGGTAATCGCCCGTCAGATTGATATGTTCCCAGCCGAGCGGCGACAAGTGGCGGAGCATGGTCTCATGGACGGCAAGGCCATGATCTCGCAATGTATTTACAGCCCGTTCCAGATAAACGGTATTCCAGAGGGCGATCGCCGCCGTCACCAGCGTAAGACCGCTGGCACGGTAGCGCTGCTGCTCGAAGCTGCGATCACGAATTTCGCCCAGACGG
>CAZZXJ010000359.1:3886-6840 GCA_964657905.1 uncultured Stigonema sp. | reverse complement strand
TTAGCGAAGCGTTAGCGAGGCACGAGCGTCATTATCAATTACGAATTATTTTGACTCGCCCTATAGTACTAGATAAGCCTCTCATACTCGCATAGAGGCAATTACTTCGCTGATGGCGCAATTGAACGGTATAATTTCGGCTTTACGAGTACCCTCATCCCCACAAGTCAAACGTACATTGAGATAACTATCAGGCTTGTAAGGCATTCGTTCAGCCCACTCAATTGCTACAATTCCTGGCATCACCTCAACGCCTTCCCAATAGGTTTCTAAGTTCAAGGTGGCAACTTCTCTTGGTTCTAAACGATATAAATCCAGGTGGTAAAGGGGAAGGCGTCCTTCAGCATATTCATTAATGAGGGTGAAAGTGGGACTAACAATGGGTTCAGTGATGCCCAAGCCGAAGCCAATGCCTTGGACCAAGGTAGTTTTACCAGCGCCTAAATCACCTTCTAATAAAATTACATTACCAGGAGTTAACGATTGACCGAGAGCGATACCAAGCGATCGCGTTGCCACTGCATCTGCAAGAAAAATTTTCATAATTACTTAATATTGTTAGTAGTTAGTGGTTAGTGGTAATTCTTAACAACTAACAACTAACCACTAACCACTAACAATCATCAATGATTTCCACCGTACCACCGTAACAGCACTCGTGCCAGTCGTGGGGAATCATGACGTACGCATCCTGTTTCATCTTCATACATCACATTAGCTAGGACAATCCGCCGTCCCAGTTGAGATATGGCGTCGCGATCAAGGAATACGGGATGGGAGTTTTGTTGGGCGTAGCGGACCAGTGCGCGGGGTGAAGGAGGTTTTTTATGTACCAGTACAGCATTAAATAAGGGTTTTCCGCAAGCAGCATCAATTGCTCTGATGTGGTCAGCAACAGTGTATCCCTGAGTTTCTCCTGGCTGAGTCATGATGTTGCAGACATAGATCCGGGGTGCAACGGATGCAGCGATCGCATCGGCAATTTCTGATACCAATAAATTCGGTATAACGCTAGTGTAAAGACTACCAGGACCCATAATGATGTAATCTGCCTCTTTTATTGCCTTGATCGCTGCTGGCAACGCTGGGGCATTATGAGGAATGCAGCCAATTTTCACAATACTACCCTCTGCTGCGGTAATATTGGACTCGCCCTCAATCCGGCGACCGTCGGCTAACTCTGCCCAAAGGCGAACATCACTGAGGGTTGCGGGAAAAACTTGTCCCCTGATCGCTAGGACTTTGGAACTGGCGGCTATGGCGCGTTCTAAATCGCCAGTAATGTCACTGAGTGCGGTTAAAAATAAATTGCCAAAACTGTGACCTGTCAAACCATCCCCAGCCCGAAAGCGGTACTGAAACAGTTCTGTTAATAACTTTTCTTCGTCTGCCAGTGCTGCCAAACAATTGCGAATATCTCCTGGTGGCAGGACGCCGTTTTCCCGGCGTAACCGCCCTGAAGAACCGCCATCATCTGCTACAGTCACAATTGCGGTAGTATTGGCACTGTAGGTCTTGAGTCCCCGTAGTAATGTGGAAAGTCCTGTACCACCCCCAATGACCACAATTTTCGGTCCTCGATACAATCGGCGATGCGCCAATAGGACATCAATGAGTTCCTCATCACCTTCTTGTCTTAGCACCTGAGTAATTGAATTTACTGTGCGGCTTTGTCCCCAAAGAAGCAACAGTAAGCCCCCCAGTAACACAGCTGGTCCACTGATATAGTAGGGTAAAATGTTGGTGATCAGTCCCAGAATGTCCTTCAGCAACTGAATCATCCAAAAAATTGGTGTCAGTTTAATCGAAATAGCCAACCCCAGACTAGCCAGCAGTACACCCCCGACACTAATCAGCAACCAACGTTTTATCGATAGTCCAGGGGACAACCACTTGAACCACTGGTTAACTCGATGGGGAGTGCGACGACGTGACTGGATTTGCAAGGCGTTGAGGGCTTGTCTGAGAAAACCAATTGACATACCTGTTCCAGAGCAGTGGTACTAACAAGGATTAACAGAAAATGTACAATACATGGCTTAAAGGCCAAGTATGGAATTATTAAATTTTCCAATGAAATTTGAATAAAAGGGCGTAGTTCAACTTGCCAGCACCTAGTAAAACCACACCCAAGCTTGGTTAAAGTGAAGTTAATGGAAAAGCGAATTTTAGGATTAGATCCGGGTCTGGCTATTTTAGGATTTGGGGCAATTATATGCCAACAAAATCAAACCAAGGTGCAAGATGATTCAGTAAGCTTACTAGACTTTGGTGTAATTAGTACACCAGCCAATACAGAAATGGGACAGCGGTTATGTACTTTATACGATGATTTGCACACCCTGATGGAGGAATTGAAACCTGAGTTGGTAGCGATTGAAAAATTATTCTTCTATCGTATGTCAAGTACTATTCTAGTTGCTCAGGCGCGGGGAGTGCTGATGTTGGTGTTGGCACAGTGTCGGATTCCGACTGTAGAGTTTACCCCAGCCCAAATTAAACAAGCGTTAACAGGATATGGCAATGCAGATAAATACGAAGTGCAGCAGGCAGTGGCGCGGGAGTTGAATTTAGATGACATTCCCAAGCCAGATGATGCCGCAGATGCGCTGGCTGTGGCGCTGACGGCGTGGTTTCAGGTGTAGGTTGTCAAACCCAGCCCTCGGTCGAAAACAGGGCTGGGTAGTTTATCATCGTTACCGCTTGGCTGGAAACTGCAAGCCTCGACGCTCGATCAATTGCCGCGCTTCAGGACTAGGGTTGTAGTTATAGCCAAAGGAGGAGTGTTCTGAGTCATCTAGAATCTGAGGTGTTAGCAACACAATTACCTCTTGGCGCTGGTTTTGTCTGTTTGTTTTTCTAAACAGCGCACCAAGGAGCGGAATATCACCCAAAATGGGTATCTTGGAGATAGTTGAGCGATCTGTATCTTGAATAATACCGCTGAGAATGAG
>CAZZXJ010000359.1:0-3786 GCA_964657905.1 uncultured Stigonema sp. | reverse complement strand
ATATCTAATTGAGTTATTTGAGCCATTGCCATCTCAACTAGCCTGGGAGTACCAATCAAGGTAATGGAATTGGTGCGCTCGTCTCCTAATGCCTGTAAACCTCTAAGTAAAGCCTTAGTGTATTTAGAATCCTCAAGGCTGAGACGTTGAATTTGGGTTTCTGTGGTCGTCTGGCTTTGGGTGATGGCACTGGCAGTAGTGCCTACAGGCACAGCACTCACACTCGTAACTTGCCGTTCGCGGCTGACAGCACTTTCTGCCCCCAAACCAACTAAAAAGTTTAAGGCGACTCCCACCGTTACCTGATTAAGTCGCAGGTTACGCATGACCAGATCACGAGTGTCATTAGGTAGATTAGCTCCAACGAAAACCGTGCGTCCGCTACGGTTAGCTTCCAGACCACTTAGGCGCAAGACGTAGTTAAAAACATCTTGCACTGGCTCGTTTTCTATATCTAGAGAGATTGTCGGTCCATCACCTGTGGCGGCTGCGGCGGGAGTACCTTGACCCTGACCTCCGGAAGATTGTCCTGCTGCGCCACTTCCCATATAAGCCAAGTTCAGACCAGCTGCACGGGCAAGTAGTGACAAAACCTCCCTTACCGGAGCATCTCGCAATACTAAGCGGGGAACGCGTTCCTGAGATCCTAAGTCAATGGTACTAGGAGAGGCATCCATATTCGAGATAGCAATGTCTCCCACTGGTGGGGCGACGGCTCTGGGCAAGAAAGGCGGTGTTGGAGTCAGAGGTTGACTTGGATCAGCAGCAGGAGCTGGTTTCCCGTCAATGGTGACTTGTGGGTTGGGAACGAGAACGTCTCGTTTTTGACTCAGTTGAGATGGGGTAGGAGCTTGTGGGTTGGGCGTATTGTTCGCCATCGGCTGTGGTGTTGCTGCTTGTGATGACTGTGGGGGAGGCATCTTGCCCACCGCCGTTGGGGTAAAATTCAGAGCAATTCCGTTTTGCTTTCGCACCACAGGTTGACTACTGGGAGCGTTATTGGTTCCCGTTACTACCACCCGGATGCTATTGGCATCAAGTTGAGTGATCGCCACGGAGGCAATTCCCGGAGCCGGATTGTCTTGGTGAAAATTATTCCCTTTCGATAAACGTAGTTGAGTATTAATAATATCTGCGACTAAGACTTTTCCCCTTTGTGTCGTAAAAACTTGGGGGCGATCGCCACTATTGGTTTTCAAAACAACACTAATTCCACCATCAACTGGATTTAACTGTACATCAGTAATTTGAGTCATCTGCGCCCACACTGGTTGAGCCGCTAAAAAAATTATCGTGGTGGCACCCAATATTAAACTATTACCGTGAAGCTGTTTCACAGTTCATTCCTCACATTTCGTTGTTGATTGTTGGTTAGAGCGGTTTTCGTTTGGGTCGAATACACCTCGCGTCTTTGAGTGTCGTATTCTCTGTGTAATAGCGAGGGATTCACTGTCTGAATCCCTATCAGGGATTGAAATCCCAGGTTTGTATAGCCCCTGTAAAAACGTTACGTGTAACGTCTCTACAATCTGTGGAGAAAAAGAGGGGATTAAATGCGGATTTGGAATAAGCTCTTGCCCTGGTTAACTAACAAATTTCAGAAGATACGTTTGTATAGTTCCCTAAAATTCTTCCTAAGTAACAGTTTTATGTTCAAAACTAGTAAATTTACAGAAATCGAAGGTGAAGAGCTTACGCGCTGGGGGAATAAGTAGGTGGGCGGAAAAATTTCCAAGTATGTTACGAAATGTAAAACCTCTGGAATTGGCTCGTAGTTGCTAAGAGCGCTCTTTGCAGCAAAAAAAACAAGAGTGTCCCGCCCACTTATATCACGTCCGGTTAAATAACCGAAAGTAAGTTTGTAGTGAGGACTTCAGTCCTCTTGCGCTCTTAAGCAAGGACTGAAGTCCTTACTACAAACAAGTTTTATTATGGGCGATTGACCGGACATGATATTACTTAACGTTCAAGAGTGGAGGTGCGAGTATAAAACCGAGGTCATGCTGACCGACCCTTGGAGAACGTCTGCAACAAAGGCTAAGAGTCGATCCAGATAACGACAGAAGGTCTAAAAGATCGATATTTGTGGTCTATAGCTCAATACGCATGCTGTTAAGGCTTTGATCAGAACTAGCCCCCCTTTTTAAGGGAGGGGATGTTCAGGAAGTGACGCTTTTAACAGCAAGCGTATTAGTAGATCGCTACTGCGTTTAGCCAGAAACCCATCGCCTTTTAGGCGTGGGTGTGGCTTATTTCTTCGCTGGTGTTGCGGCTTTGGCTGCTGCGGCTAATTCCTCTTCGGTCAGTGGCATTAATGCCTGTAACTGGAAAGATGTAGTAATCGGTGCAGGTCCAACCCTATGTACCACTTTGCCCGGTTCAGCAGCAGGCTCTGGTGCCAAAGTAGATTGATAATCTCTAACTATCAATAAAGGCTGTAAACGCTCAATATTACGGAGAATCGACTGAGTTTGTTCATAGGTTCCTAAAATTTCTATACTGATGCTAGTGCGTTTCAACTTGCCGTTAACTTGTGTTCCCAGTGTTCCATCGGTAATCACTTCAGGTTTTCCAGAAGCTGGCGCAAACTTCTTGAGTTTGCCTCTCACCGCAGTTGCAGGAAGTTGAGCATTGCCAGATTCAACTAAGCGATTAATATCCAACAGCAATGTATCCAAGGTGTTCTCTTTAGCAAATAAAGCTAACACCTGAACTTTTTGCTGTTTGGAAAGTGCTAGTTCGTCTTTTACTTTGTCAATCTGTTTGATGCTGGCTTTCCTTTGATCTATTTGCCCTTGTAAATCGTTCTGTTTTGATTGCTGCTGCTGATAAGAGTCCCAAGCTGGCATAATCAAGTTAAGCAGCATGAAACCGGCTCCTAAGAGTCCTAACACCCCCACCAAAATGCCAATGATTGTTGGTGTTAGGGTCATGCCAAAGATCACGGGGTAGGCTGGGGATGCAGCCTCCAACTCCCCATCTTGTTCAACAAAATTTAAATCTTCACTTAGCGTCATTTTGGAATGACTCCTGTTTGTTGCAGACTGCGAATCCGACTTACTAGTCCCACTGTGCCTTTTTGCTCCAATTCTCGGATTAACTCAGAAGCTGGAACATCGCTCAGACTGGATTGAATCGTGTATTTAACTATTTGAGGTGGTTTAATCAGTACACCTGTAGTTGATGGAGTAGCACCTGAGGATATGGGTGGATCTACTAACTCCGCTGTCATAATTTTAGTCTCTGTGGACTTTAAGAACCGAGACTGTTGCAGACTCAGCAAAAAATCGTTGACATCGTTAAAGGAGCGAGCAAACCCTACAAGTTCCAATCCCCCAGCCGGATTAGGTGACGGTTGACCCTTGTCAGGAGCAGTGGGTGGAATTTGCTTGACGTTTTGGAGCTGCACTGTCGCTGGAATGCGATCGCGCAAATCTTGCAACATTGCTGACCAAGGACGAATCTGGTCAAACACGGTAATTAAAGCTTGAGTTTCACTCTTAACTTGGTTTGTCTCTTCCTTAATTTTGTTAATATTTCCTATTTGTTGATCTAATTGCTGTTTTTGCTGCTCAAGTTGTGCTATGTTCTGCCCCAACTCTGCATTTTTCGTTTGCAAAAACCACCAAATCAATCCCGCCAATATAGGAAAAAACACACCAATGGCAGCGCCGAAATACACTGGTGTTAAATCCCCAGTAGGGAAAGCTATTTTTTGCTTGTTATTAGATTTTGGCTGGTATTCGGGGCGGTCTTTAAGAAAGTTAACATCTAAACTGTACATTT
>CAZZXJ010000358.1:0-6842 GCA_964657905.1 uncultured Stigonema sp. | reverse complement strand
GGGAAACCCCATCCATAAATGGATTCGCGCATTTGCAAGGACGCAGTATATATGAGCGCTGTGCGTCTCGAAATACATATTTCTTTTTTTCCATAAATGAATTTAGGGGCTTGTACCTTTTTTGTTTCCCCCTGCCCCCTGCCCCCTGCTCCCTGCCTCTTCGGTCAGGATGATTTTTTTGCGCATGCGAAAGTCTGCCAAATGTTCCTCAACATTTTGAGGTGTCATCAAGAAGCCAAAATCAGTCGCAACTGTTTCCTGTTGAAAGTTCAGCATGCCATTTAGCACTAAGTTACCGATATTTTAAGATAATGAAAGGCATCAAGATAGTTTTTCCTGCTCCGGCTAATGGAGTTAGAATGCTTTTTCTGCCCGTCAGGAATTACAACGGTTGCCAAGCGCACCACTTGCCCTTGTACATCTGTTTGGAAAGAGCTAACGAGCATAACGAAATTTACAATTAAGTTACGTCCTGTTGAAATACGACCGATGACCTACACGCCACCCAAACTACTTAGTTTTGAGGAGTTTATCGCCCAATATGGTGACAATGCACGCTACGAACTAATTGACGGAGAACTAAGAGACATGGAACCTACTGGTCCACACGAAGCTGTTGCCGGGAGTATTGCTGGTAGAATCTATGTTGAAATTTTTAGTTCTAATTTTAACTGGTTGGTTCCAAAAACTTGTTTGATAAAACCACTATACGCTGAAGCCACAGCGCTGCGTCCAGACGTAGTTGTTTTAGATAAAGCAGAACTTAGTACTGAACCTCTTTGGCAAAAAGAACCAGTTATTTGTAACGGGAGTACCATTCAGCTTGTTGCGGAAGTGGTCAGCACTAATTGGCAAGATGATTATGCAAGGAAAGTGGAAGAATACGCTGTTTTGAATATCCCAGAATATTGGATTGTGGACTTTCGTGGCTTGGGTGGTTTGCAATTTATCGGCAATCCAAAGCAACCTACTTTCACAATCTGCCAGTTAGTGAATGGTGTATACCAGCAGCGACAATATCGCTTGGGAGATACTATTTCTTCTTACCTGTTTCCCAATTTACAACTGAGACTCGACGACATTATGCCGACCTGAAATGGTATCTCTCTTGTCACTCTGGTGCTATACAGGTTACCAAAGAAAGGCACCAAGTAGAAGGCAGCTATGCTGAAGGTAGAAAGTCAGAAAATCCTACATTCGTGGGAGTAGCGCCCACCAAAAGAAAAAAGATGTATTTCGCTCTGGCGCCGCGCTCTTAAATACGGCGTCCAAGTTCCAATCCCACGTTTTTAAGGGTGGGAACATAGCAGCCTTCATGAATCTACATCTATGCGTAACGAAGATTACAAAGACAGTACTGACAGCAATTCAGATGCTAAACAGCCTCCTATCCTGTTTCCTCTTGAACAGCCACCTCAGTTTGATAGACATAAGGATGCTACAAAATAATTCGGAACGCGATAATTCATAATTCGTAATTAAGGACGATAATTACGAATTATGAATTACGAATGAAGGCGGTCAATTTATTGGCTCAACCACAGGTCTTAAACCCTTCTGATTGAGTATTTTTACCATATTATTGGCATTATAGCGGCTGCTAAAAACTCCTACTTGCATCACTTCTCGACCGTGCCAGACAGTACGAAAAGCCCCCGGAGCAAGGAATTTTACTATCTGCTGCTCCTGTTCAGTTCCTGCTTCTACGACAACTCGGAAACGTAAATCTATTTGCGCAGCACTCGTTGCCAATTGCGTTGAACCTCCCCCATACCCTACAGTTGCGGTTTGAGGTACTGGCACTTTTTGCATATTGCTAGTATTACCCCTAGGGACATTGGAATCGGGAACGGGTAAAAGATCTGTATTGCCTACGGAAGCAGCTTCTAGTACTGGCAATGGCTGCCCAATACTACTTGTTCTTTGTAGTGGTGCTGATCGTTGTGGCAATGGTTGGTCTAGACCACTTGTTCTTTGTAGTGGTGCTGATCGTTGTGGCAATGGTTGGTCTAGACTACTTGCTCTTTGTAGTGGTGCTGCTCGTTGTGGGTTGACTGCCGACTGGGGAGCGGTAAACTCAATTGTATTAGGACTCACCTGCACATAATTAAATTGTGGTATATTCGGCTTCTCTGCTGTTGTCTTTGCAGTAGGGGCAAATTCCCGCATGTTGGCACGTTTTGTGCTTAAAGGTTGACCGCCATACCTTGTCAAGCTATTAGGAGTAGGAAACCCAGCAGAACGGTCGGTGGATTGCTGAGGATTGACAGTAGTTAGGGAAACTGGTAATGCAGCAGACTGTCGTGGCAGTTGACTGTTCAATTGCTCAGAACCACTGTTATTTTGCGTAATGCTGTTGCGAAGAACCGATGTTATACGCCGATTAGCAGAAGTAGAATTATAGGGGATAGCAGCAGGTTGCGGATTTTGGGCTAGTGTCCCTGTAGCGTTTGTATCTACTTTGCCATTGATGCGATCGCCCTGGAGGGTATTGCCATAAGCAGCAATTATCTGCTGTGAGGCGCTGGCGTTAATGTCATAGCGACTATTGTTGCGAAACTCATTTGCTCCCGGTTCAGATGCGCTGCCCAAATCTGGTGTTGCTTGGGCGATCGCTACCAACCCATCTTCTTTACTGTCTTGAATTAAATTACTCCGCAAAATTGGGTGAGCATGAGCCTGCACTATAATGCCAGATCTGTTATCTTTAATCTGATTACCAACCAGTCTGGGCGCGGCATTTTCAGCAATATTGATGCCAAAGCCGGTTTGTTGAAATACATTTTCCCGCACCTGTGGGCGGGAATTGCCACTAATTGTGATCCCATTCGCCCCATTCCGATAAAAGTAATTTTTGCGAATAGAGGGTTGGCTGTTGCCAGTAACGGCGATACCATCTTGGGTACTGCCAGTAAAAGTATTTTCCACCACTGCTGGACTACTGTATTCAATCCACAAACCGTAACCACGGGGGTTGGTGTTTGTCACCGTTACCCCAGTCAATCCGGCAGAGTTTGCACCAACAATTGTGACGTTTTTACCGCCAAAGGTACGAGAGAGGTATTCACCACCTCCTTGGATCACAATATCACGACCTTTGCTACCTTGGTCCCCTTGAATTGAAACATCTGGTTTAAGCATCAGGGGAAATCTCTCTCCAGTCTCGGCACTATACGTACCTTTTGAGAGCATAATTACAGTGTTGGGACTTGCTAATCGCAACGCTTGGGTAATCGTTTTTAAAGGAGTGCGTTCACCACCATTGCCCACCTTGTCATCTCCGACACTTGGGTTGACAAAGATCTCGTTAACCTGAAACATTGTTTTGACACCGACTTGCCCTGACGCTGATCCTACTGGCGTCTGTGCCAGAGCGGCATCAAGGGCTGTGCCAAGTAATACTATACTTGCTACTCCTATGCTGGCAGTGAAAAACAAAACTGAAGAATGAGGGACAGCTCGCATTGCTACTTCAAAAAATAGATATGGTTTGTCACCTTGAGCTATCAGCTTTGCAAATCCGACACTTGTCATACAAGACTTAGACAAAACGTGGGGGTTACACACCTTTAATGCACTCCTTCAACAAAATATAACTTTTTATACACTCGCAAACGCTATTATGTCGATAATTCTACTCATATGTTTAACAAGAAAGGCTATTTTGGATACAAAGTAATTAAGTAAAGAATCAATAGAAATGGGAAAAACATTGCGAATATGAAACAGGCTGGCTGTTACGATGAAAGCACTAATGGGGTTGTTGTCATGGTCGAGCCATACAGCCAAACTGAGCAAATACAGCAAGTTGTATACCGCATTTTAGATGCAAATTTAGATCGCGCACGTGAAGGTTTGCGAATTATCGAAGAATGGTGTCGCTTTGGCTTGAATAATGCTCAGTTGGCTCTTGAATGTAAGAAAGAGCGGCAAGAAATAGCTAAATGGCATACTGCTGAACTGCGGGCGGCGCGGAATACACTTGGTGACCCAGGCACTGAGTTAACCCATCCTCAGGAAGAACAACGTACTAGTATCAAATCGTTGTTACTAGCTAACTTCTGCCGAGTGCAAGAAGCCTTGCGAGTGGTAGAAGAATATGGCAAGCTGTACAACCCAAACATGGGGAAAGCATTTAAGCAAATGCGCTATCGCGTTTACAGCTTGGAAAGTAATTTAATGGGTTATCAGCGGCATCAACTACTGTTGAGATCGCGGCTGTATCTTGTCACCTCCCCTAGTGAAAAGTTGTTGGAGAATGTTGAAGCAGCGCTCAAAGGTGGATTAAAGCTCCTGCAGTACCGGAACAAAACTGCCGATGATACTTTACGCTTAGAACAAGCAAAAAAGCTGCGGCAGCTATGCTACGTCTACGGCGCCATTTTCATTATCAATGACCGCGTGGATTTGGCAATGGCTGTGGATGCTGATGGGGTGCATCTGGGACAGCAAGATCTGCCGATTGCCATTGCCCGACAATTACTCGGTTCTCAGCGCTTAATAGGTACTTCTACCACAAATTCTGGAGAAATGCAACGGGCAATTGCTGATGGTGCAGATTACGTTGGCGTGGGGCCAGTTTATGAAACTCCTACCAAAGTAGGCAAGGCAGCAGCTGGTTTAGAATATGTGAACTACGCCGCCAAAAATTGCCCAATACCTTGGTTTGCTATTGGAGGAATTGATCCCAATAATATCAATGACGTGCTTGACGCCGGAGCAAGTCGTGTAGCAGTGGTGCGAAGTATCATGGAAGCCGAACAACCAACCTTAGTGACACAATATTTTCTCTCTCAGCTAAATCGCGTTCAACCAGAACCTAACAACTCTCATGTCTGATCGGATTACGCTTGTTGTCAATGGGGAAACCCGGAACTGCTCATCCCAAACTCCTTTACCTGACATCCTACAACAACTGGGGTTCCATCCCCGGTTGGTGGCTGTGGAGTATAATGGCGAAATTTTACACCGTCAGTTTTGGTCCGAGACAAAAGTGCAACAGGGCGATCGCCTAGAAGTGGTAACAATTGTTGGCGGTGGGTGAAAAAGTTAGTAGTTGTTAGTTGTTGGTTGTTGTTTGTTAGTAGAACAATTCCCCAATCAACAACTGACTCCTGACTCCCCAAGCCAAATTTTTAAGTTAAGATACATGAATAGTAAGACTCATGTACGTAAATGGATCGATGTAGAATTCTACACTGGGCTAACGCTTTTCCTTTACGACCGAGTTGTTGGCGCAGATCCTGATCTTGGCACAGGCGACGAAAAGCTTGCAAAATCTCATTGCCAGAATAGGGATTAACCAATATGCCATTCTCCCCCTGGCGAACTGCATCTGTTACACCGCCTAAGCAAGATGCAATGACAGGTTTACCGAAGTAACCAGCTTCTAGGAAAACGATCCCACAACCATCAATGCTAGCAGCTTTGCTTTGATCCAAATTCAGCATGGCAAATATGTCACAAGCTGCATAGTAGCCTGCTAATTCACTATCTGGTACATATCCTGTAAAATGTACTCGTCTCTCCACTCGCAAACGCCGCGCCAAAGAATAAAGTTCTGATTCACAAGGACCTATCCCGCAGAGTATATAGTGGACATCCAGCCCCAGAGTCAGCAGTGGTGTTAAATTTTCAATGATTAGGTCGAAGCCTTTACGCTTCACAAACTTTCCCACCGAAAGAATAACTACTGCTGTTTCCGGAATGTTGTGCAACTCGCGCATTCGGACACGTAAATCATCAAGATGACCTGAACTCAGAGCAACGCCAAATTTTTCCCTTCTAACTACAGGATTAATTACATGGGTAGGGGTATCAAATCGGAAATGGGCGGTGAGATAATCTCGTGTCAAGGAACTTTTACAAACAATTCCTTTGGCTCGTTTAAGTGTAAGTTCAAATAGGGACTTTAATATGTAGTTGCCTAAAGTACATAGAATATCATTACCATGTACGTAGATAAAAAAGCGAATAGGAAGAAGGTAGCTCAATAGCAGTAGTGAAATAAAGTCGTATCCGTGACCCCACTCAATATAACGGTAGTGATAACGAAAATAGAGTTTAATTGCTAGCACAAATGACCAGACTATATTTAAGAAAGCTTGCAGGATACTCCTGATCGAACCACTATGGTAGTGTCTAGGGTTTGGCCAGCGATATACAGGAAACTTTTGTGTCTTGTCAAATGCTTTATCTCCTGAGCAACCACCTACCAGAGCAATCACACGCTCTGGGTCTTGCAGACAGCGATTATAAATATATTCCTCAATTCCACCCGCAGAAGGCAGGAATGTACGGGATATAACTAGGATGTCTGGAGATGCAGTTTTGTCCCTGACTTTTGTATCTAGTTGTGAAATATTTTCCATGTAAATTTTATAACTAACTTTTTGAAGAGCAGCAAGAATCTATAGGAAATTTTATGATTTTATCTTATCGGGACGGGGGTGGGAATGTTATGCCAAAATGCCAAAGAAGCTCTCATTATCTCTTTCATGCTAGCCTGCGGTGATCTGCTTTGTCGATTTGGGTCGTCTAATTCCTTTATACTTCAATGGCATTGAGAATGGTATTGAGAATTATCTTGTATTATATTACACAGTATAAAGCTAGGCTTTTCCTTCCTGTGAGACGGGAATTGGGGGTATGTTTTGAGGTTCGGTTATCTCCTCAAGAAATCCCTCCTGAGATTGCTACTAATTGAGGATAGGAAACGGTAGATTTGAAATGTAGCCTGTTACTCAGAGCTACTGCCAATCAACTACTCTGTAGGGCTACGGGCTGGCGTCAAGAAGAAGGGTGTAGGGGGTAGGGTGTAGGGTATAGGGGACACAGCATTG
>CAZZXJ010000357.1:0-6857 GCA_964657905.1 uncultured Stigonema sp. | reverse complement strand
CAAATGACAAATGACAAATTGGTAGATTTTGGCAGAGTTTTAACCGCTATGATCACGCCGTTTAAAGAAGACGGCAGCGTTAACTATGATATGGCAGCAAAACTGGCAGCATATCTAGCTAACAATGGTACAGATACATTAGTAGTTTGTGGTACAACGGGGGAATCCCCTACCCTGACTTGGGAGGAGGAATACCAGTTGTTTAGTGTGGTGTTGGAGGCTGTGGCCCAAAAAGCTAAGGTGATTGTAGGATGTGGTTCCAATTCCACCAAAGAAGCGATCGCAGCTACCCAAAAAGCGGCTAAAATAGATATACATGGAACTCTACAAGTGGTTCCTTACTACAACAAACCCCCGCAAGCGGGACTATACCAGCACTTTCAGGCAGTAGCTCAAGCCTCCCCTGACCTACCATTGTTGTTATACAACGTCCCTGGTCGTACTGGTCAAAACCTTCAGCCAGAAACAGTTGCCCGCTTAGCCGAAGTGAAGAACATTGTCGGGATTAAAGAATCGACTGGCAACATAGACCAGGTAAGTCAAATTCGCCGCTTGACGCCAAAAGAATTCCAGATTTACTCTGGTGATGATTACATGACTCTGCCCTTATTAGCAATCGGGGCAAAAGGTGTAGTTAGTGTAGCTTCTCATCTTGTAGGATCAAAACTACAACAGATGATTCAAGCCTTTAGTTCTGGTCAAGTTCAAGTTGCTACAGAGATTCATCTCCAACTCTTCCCGTTGTTTAAAGCTTTGTTTGCAACTACAAGTCCTATCCCAGTCAAGCAAGCACTAAAACTTCAGGGTTGGGAGGTGGGTTCGACGAGACTGCCCCTATGGGAAGCTGATACAGAGGTTAGTCAGAACTTAGAGACGGTTCTTAAGGAACTTAATTTAATCAAGCCAGGAACTTAAGAAGCCTTTGTGTCCCTGGTATCTGAAGATACATATAGATACTGTGCGTAATTTTTACAATGTTGCAGGTCAAAGACCTGTGTTACGACTGAGAAATATAGTATGAATCTGGAAAGTGTAAAGACCATTTGCTAATGGCAATTGAAAATCAGATTAAAACGATCGTTGCTTTCAAACTGACTTTATAGACAGTTTGTGTTGCTTGTCCTACAAGACCGCTAACTTTCATACTTTTTAACTACAAAGAACAATCTAAGGAGAAAATGGCTAAAAACGAAATAGACTCCGCCCTAAAAATTATTCCGTTGGGCGGATTGCATGAGATTGGGAAAAATACCTGTGTTTTCGAGTACGAAGATGAAATTATTCTTTTAGATGCCGGATTGGCTTTTCCTACAGACGGAATGCACGGAGTCAATATTGTCCTCCCAGACATGACTTATCTGCGGGAAAATCGCCAGAAAATTAAAGGCATGATCGTTACCCACGGTCATGAAGACCATATTGGCGGAATTGCCTTTCACTTGAAGCAATTGGAAATTCCCCTCATTTATGGTCCTCGCCTCGCATTGGCAATGCTAGAAGGCAAACTCGAAGAAGCAGGAGTACGCGATCGCACCGAATTAAGAACCGTCCTTCCTCGCGATCTAGTGCGGATTGGTCAACACTTTTTTGTGGAGTATATCCGTAACACCCACTCCATTGCCGATAGCTTTACTGTAGCTCTCCATACTCCCATGGGTGTGGTCATCCATACGGGAGATTACAAATTTGACCACACCCCAGTGGATGGCGAACATTTTGACTTGCAACGCCTAGCCGAACATGGTGAAAAAGGCATACTTTGCCTCCTCTCCGACTCAACTAACTCGGAAGTACCAGGATTCACGCCTTCAGAACGTTCAGTGTATCCAAATCTGGAGCGGATTTTCCTTCAAACCCCTGGGCGACTGTTTGTGACAACCTTCGCTTCCAGTGTGCATCGCATCAACATGGTTTTGCAGCTAGCGCAGAAGTACAATCGCGTAGTCAGCGTAGTGGGGCGTTCCATGCTGAACCTGATTGCCCATGCCCGCAATCTTGGATATATCAAGTGTGATGAGAATCTACTTCAGCCTTTGCACGTTGTCCGCAATCTTCCTGAGGAAAAGGTGTTGATTTTGACGACTGGTTCTCAAGGGGAGCCAATGTCGGCAATGACGCGCATTGCTAACAAAGATCATCCCCACATCAGAATCCGCCAAGGGGATACGGTGGTATTTTCGGCTAACCCAATTCCTGGAAATACTATCGCTGTGGTCAACGTCATCGATAAGTTGATGATGCAGGGAGCAAATGTGATTTATGGACGAGAAAAAGGAATTCACGTCTCAGGTCATGGATGTCAAGAAGACCAAAAGCTGATGATTGCCTTGACTCGACCCAAGTTCTTCGTGCCAGTTCACGGCGAACATCGGATGCTGGTGAAGCATTCGGAGACAGCCCGGAGTATGGGCATTCCCGCCGAAAACATGGTGATTATTCAGAATGGCGATGTCATAGAACTAACTGGTGAATCAATCCGCGTCACTGGTAAAGTGCCTGCTGGTATTGAACTGGTAGATACTTCAGGTTCTGGCATGGTCAGCGCCAAAGTGCTGCAAGAACGGCAACGCATGGCAGAAGAAGGCATTGTGACGATCGCGGCGGCGATAGATTGGAATGGCAAGCTGATGGCAAAGCCAGAAATTCACATGCGGGGTGTCGTGACGAGCATTGAGCGATCGCTGCTGCAAAAGTGGGTACAACAGCGGATGGAGGAAATCCTCAGCCAGCGCTGGTCAGAATTTGCCCAGTCTTTTGATGGTGACCAAGTTGAGGTCATCGACTGGGCTGGATTGCAAGGGCATTTAGAGAAAGAACTGATGCGCTCTATAAAACGCGAACTACAATGTCAACCATCTGTGACTTTATTGATGCAAATCCCCGATGAGCCGATAAAAGTCACCGACGGGAGAAGGCGTCGCACCCGTACTGCGGCTCAAGTAGCATCGTAAGTAATTGAAGAAGTAGTAGTCAGGAGTCAGGAGTCTTCCATATTCTGGCTTCTGGCTCCTGACTCCTTTTTTAGTTGGGTGTACTTCATTCATCTGAGAACTGCTATAAATATTTATACTTACTAATAGTTTTTACAAAAAAAGACTTTTAAGTCTCTCTTAAGATAGATGACTTTATAAAAATTTTATATTTGTTGAGTTATAAACAAGATGCCATAATCACACTTCCGATCCCCGTAAAATGGGGTTAACTTGACGTAAGATCAAACAGGTTGTGATTCAACTGGCTACATAAACAACAGATGCCAACGAGAGTCAAGGCACAATATTTCCGGGAAAGCCCGTCTCCAGACTGTATATCTTCTTCGGACAGGTGAAGACCCTCAATCAAACAGAGGAGTGAACCATGAAGGTATTTGACAATACCACAAAAAAGATTTTTCTCGCCACTTGGGTATCGCTAAATCAAGCACATGCCAGTGACGCTCAGATCAACCGATTGCACCCTCCTTCCTCCAAGCCTAATGGTGATATTCTCCTACCCCTACGGCAGTGGATGGACAACATTCAAGTCCGCGATCGCCAACTAGCTCACCGCTTGTGCAAACTCATTCCCGCTCAGTGTCCCTTTGAGCGTGATGTGAGCTTATTTGGTAAAACCCTGTTTCATATTCCGCCGATGTGCAAGATCAACCCTTTATATGAGGAATTGGTTGGCTTACGCTTCCGAGCTTTGTGCTATCTAGCCGATGAATGTGGCGAGGATGTAACACAATACTGCTAAATATTTAGTCAATAGTGCATAGTCAATAGTCCATAGTCAAAACTAATGACCATAGACTATTAACTATTAACTATTGACCATTGACTCTTGACTCTTGACTATTTTTTTGCCATTTTTGAATCGCATCAGTTGCTTTTTTATAAGCTTCGGTTCCCTCAGGAACTAAAGCAGCAGTATCAATTGCCGCTTTGAATTCTCCTTTTGCGGCGCGACGATGGGCGAAATCTAAAATTTTTTGACTCCATTGATTAATCGATTTTTGGGCATCATCGAAGCCCGGTTCATTTGGTGGTACTTTCTTAGCAACTTCGATGGCGCGATTATAGGTAAATGCCTGTCCGGGCTGTATTAAGGCATTAGCAGCGTCTAAAAGGGTTTCATTGCTCAGATACTTTTTTGCTTCTAGCCGCCACTGGTTGACGGCCGCTTGTGCTTTTGGATACAGTGGATCAGATGTGCCGATTAATTGGGCAGCGGCTATGGCATTGTCATACTGTCCTTGTTTGGCACGAACTTCTGCCAAATGTAAAATCATGTTGCTCCAAATTTTAATGTTATTTTGAGCTTGTTCATAGAGCGGTTCACCTGGTTGAATTTTCCGGGCAGTGGCGATCGCCAAGCCTAGATCGCTTGCCTGAGTTTGTCTCAAAGACATTTTCGATCCTGTTATAAGTGCTTGTTTCTGCTGTGACTGAGAACTAGAATCTCGAGGCTTGCTGGTTGAGAGGCGATCTGGTTCAACTGGCGCGGAGTTAAGCTTTGGTAAAGGCTTAACCACCTTTGTGTCATTAGTAGCAGTATTGGGTAATGCTGGGTTCTTCTCAACTCTGAGTCCTGCCTGATTACGGAAAAGAACTACCAAAATTAAGCATAGTACCAGCATAGTAGTTGCACCCCACAAGACAAACATTTGCCAAAATGGTACGTTTGCTACTCCTTTGTCTTGAAAGTTAGGGAGTGGGGAAGAGACGTTGCGCCGGAAGGTCTGTACGGGAGTGGGGAGTGGGGATGTTACTCCCTTATCCCCCTGATCTCCCCCTACTCCCCCGGCATGAGAATACTGAAGCGGAGGAGCTGCAAAGGCAAGAGGTAACACTTCTTCCAAACTAAGAATGAGTGTATCTTCAAGATCGCTTTTCACCTCTAATTGGGGTAGGATTACTTGCTCCCTAGATGTAATCACAGTGACAGGGTTTTGTGTAGGACGCCAGTGGTGTTGACATAATTCAGGGGTGCGAATGCTTAGGTATCTTTCTAGATCTGCCAAAGTGCTGCCATTACCAGAACGCAAAGCTTCTAACAGGGCTGCTGTAAAGAATCCATGACCTAGCTCGCTACTTTCGTGTGAAAATTGCTCTGGTTGGCAAGAAAGAATTGTGGTAACTTTTAATTCTTGGGCTAGTTCTATCGTTTCTTGCCCAACGAGTGTATATGCTTGAGTGCCAAAAGCGCGGTTGATATCCAGCAAGACCAATACATTAAGGACAGCAGCTTGCAGACTTTGCATCAGCCCTCGTAATTCTATGCCAGTCTCTTCCACGCGCTCAGGATTTCCTTCCACTGGCATTAAGTAATCTTGTCCATTGTAGTTGACGCCATAACCGCTAAAGAACAACCACAGTCTGTCTTGCGGTTGCCAACAAGCTGCTGCCAAATCTTCAACCAAAAGAAGAATATTTTCCTTAGTAGGAATTGTTGGTCTATCTCCCAGAGGAGGGGAAGTATCTGTGATCAACATACACTGTTGCGGCAAAAAACCTCCTTCTGTAACCAAAAAATCCTTTAGCGCCTCGGCATCAGCTTGGGCACAACCCAAAGGTTGAAAGAAGTGATATTGATTGATGCCTATAGCGATCGCCCAGTTATTTGCCATCGCGCTCTTTATTGGTTGTTGTTTGCTTGCTTTTTCAGTAGTCCTGAGTTCTGAGGAGCCGACTGCCGTGCGAATGACGTTTCTGAGTGAGGGGAGAGAAAAGTTGAAGTTTTGTTTCTTTGTTTTTTCTGACTCAACAACGCCAGTCGCCGTGAGAGCGGGCGCGATCCCTACATTGGGCGCAGGCTCCTCAGCACTGTTTGAGGGGTAGTTGGCTTTGCTGAAAAAACAAAGCTAACCTATGTCTAATAGTCTAGGTGAATCACATCTCCCCTCAAGATGAGATGTGATTTTTGTTACTTTATTAACCGAGAAAATACTTTTAAGTAATTCAAATTCATTTTTCACAGTGAGGAGCTAAGAGGTTATGAGGAGGAGTTGTGCGTAACCATTCATTCAGCGTCATTCCCGAGCAAGTTAGAAGTCGATCAAAGACGCTCATTCAATCTATGCCATTAATTGGCAAGAAAATCCGGATCGCTTCTGCCTTATTTTTGCTTTTGACTGGGGTGCCATTATGGTTGGCGTGTGAAGCGATCTCGCCCCAGATTGTGCAAGCTTACACCGCGAGAGTAGACCTTTCTATTGACCGCCTGCCAGACGAAAACTACGAAACCTTACTGCGAAGGGCGGAAGCAGCTGCAAGATCTGCCGCTCAGCGTAGCTTCGATCAAGATATTTTGGTGACAGATGTTTCAATAATCGTTTCCGTACAAAATTATGGAGAGATCGCACCAGTTCTGGATTTGGCAGTCAGTCGCCCGCAATGGCGCACTCGCCCCGATCCCCAACGTTGGGCAACTTACTTCAAAACTGCGCGATCGCTACTATTTTTTGGACAAAATTTCAACAGACAAACAGCATCACCACAACCTCCCACTCCTATTCCAAAATCAATACAGCAACCTATTAACGTTCCGCCAGTCCCACTGCCTCCTGCACCTTTGACACCATTACAAAAATAGCCATTTTGAAGGAGTCAGAAGTCAGGAGTCAGGAGCCAGAATGATTCCTGTAATCAACACTCAAACTTCGTCCTCTTGTAAGTGCAATACGGTTCAGTTAAGATAATTTACCTACACTCAACCTTTGTCAAGACTTGCAGGTGCAACGTCAAGACACACCAGAAATTCCAACCGTTGAGCCCTAACTAAACTGTATTCCTTGTAAGTGAGCTACTCCTGAACGCCAGTCGCCTCTGTCGGGAAACCCTCCTACAGCGCTCGCTCCTCCTGACTCCTGACTCCTG
>CAZZXJ010000356.1:0-6861 GCA_964657905.1 uncultured Stigonema sp. | reverse complement strand
GTAGGCGACTGGCGCGCGAATTCTATTCGCCAGGGGTTGGTGCAAGATCTGAGCAAGGCAAAGTTGAGTTGCGGCTCAACCAGCCCATGTACAACCATCTTTAACCTGTGCTGCGGTGCCAAACTAATCAGTCCCGACGCTGGAAATGGTAAAATCAAAACAAGCGGAGGTTTTGATATGGCTCAAGCTTTACCCTCGCAACGCTCAGGGTAAAGTTGAATTAATTGCGGCGCAATCTCCCAGCCATATACAGCAACCATTAACCTGTGCTGGGATTCCCAGATAACATAATACTGTATTCAATTAAAAATCCCCTAAACAAAGTGATAGCTCTATGTCCTACAGCGAGTTTACTCTAGCTAAAGCCAAACAAGCTTTTGGCTTAACTACGTTAGAAAAACGCGATATTTTCGCTGCAGTTGCCGAATTAACTGCCAGTAATTTACTCACAGAGACACTCAATTATAACCTAGCGATCGCGTTGGGAAGTAACAGTGAAAAAGCCCGTTCTGAATTAATTATTGCGCCAATTTTAGTTGATTTACGCCGACAATTAAACGAGCGTATTAGTTTATTTTCAGGTGTAGATTTTACTGTTGACGAAACCAAAGGATTAAACGGGACTTGTGATTTTATTATTACCCAATCTCCAGAAATTTTGATTGTGACAGCACCAGTAATTACGGTTGTAGAAGCAAAAAAAGAGAATATTAATGCGGGTTTAGGTCAATGTGCAGCAGAAATGGTCGCCGCCCAAATTTTTAATCAGCAAGCAGCAATAGAAATTAAAACAATTTACGGTGCAGTGACAACAGGTAGCATTTGGCAATTCCTAAAACTAGAAGGACAAATATTAACGATTGATTTGAGTGAATATTATCTCAAAGATGTGAATAAAATTCTCGGTATTTTAGCTAGTGGCATTTTTATAGAAACACAAGTAACTGATATTTAAGACATTCAAGATGCTCATTCCACAGGTATCCCGGGTATAATTTCACAAATGTCAACTCAGTTGAAAAGCGATAACTAGTACCGCAAGGCGGAATTAAAAATTAAAAATTAAAAATGAATACATTGTAAGGGTTTCAGAGATTTTAAATGGGTTGTTTATTTAGACCGTGTTGTACTAGTGCTGGGCGGCAGAAATAACTAGACAGTTAGAAACAGGTGAAAACAAGCGTCTATGTCTGTATTCTTCTCTCCTGACTCCTGACTTCTGACTTCTGAGTCCTTGTACTAGTACCTTTAGTCGCGGCTTTCGCCAACGTTAATTTTAAGAGCGTTATAAATATTACTATTTTGGGAAACCTAACTTTAGTTAAGAGCAAGGGAGTCTTGAAGGCATGAGGGCGATTCGTTTTGCGACAAGTCAGAGACTTAAGGCATGAGGACGATGGGCAAGTCAGACTCAATCCCACTCTTGCGGGCTGGATCGGGGATTACTCAGCGGTGCGGCAAGCATTAACCTGTGCGGCGGTGCCCAAAAGTTAATGATGTTATAAATAATTCCCTGAAGCGGAACTATAAGTTGAAATCAAGTCAAGTAAGTTTTTGGTGATGAGAACTGTACCCTTTCTATTTATATTAACAACTGGGTTATTAACTCCAGGGATGATGCCATCAGCAGCCCAAGTCACCCCCGATGGCACCCGATCAACGACGGTGACCCAGGTTGGGAATCGTTTTACCATTGACAATGGGAACCGCGTCGGTAACAACCTATTCCATAGTTTTGGTCAATTTTCTGTCCCCACAGGGGGCGCGGCGATTTTCAACAACGCTGTTGATGTGCAGAATATTTTCAGTCGCGTTACGGGTGGGAGTGTTTCCAACATTGATGGTGTGATTCAAGCCAATGGCACGGCTAATTTATTTCTACTCAATCCCAGTGGCATTTTATTTGGCCCCAATGCAGCGTTGAATATTGGTGGTTCCTTTGTGGGAACGACGGCCAGTAGTATAAAGTTTGCCGATGGGGTCGAATTTAGTGCAACTAATTCCAGTGCGCCACCGTTGTTGACGATGAGTGTGCCCATCGGGTTGCAGATGGGCAGCAATCCAGGGACGATTACCGTCCAAGGGAGCGGACATAGGCTGAGCGTTGGAGGTTCGACTCCTGTCGATCGCAGCCAGAATCCGATCGGCTTACAGGTTAGTGCAGGCAACACACTAGCGTTAATCGGTGGAGCTGTCAATTTCTCCGGTGGCATTGTCTCTGTTAAGGGTGGTGGGCATCTGGAAGTGGGCAGTGTTAGCGATGGGCAAGTCAGACTCAATCCCACTCTTGCGGGATGGGTCGGGGACTACTCAGCTGTGCAGCAATTCAACGATATCCATCTAGCACAGCAATCACTGCTTGATGCTAGCGGCAGCAGTGGCTCAATCCAACTGCAAGGACGGAATATCAATTTGACTGACGGGTCTGTCGCCTTGATCCAAAACCTAGATGCAAAACCATCGGCGGGAATTACAGTCAGAGCCACGGAGTCCCTTAACCTGACGGGGGATACAGCTGGCAGGGTGGGGATGATTTACATTGACAATTTAGGAACGGGTCAGGGGGGTGACGTTACCATTTCCGCCGCACAGCTATCCCTGCAAAATGGCGGACAGATCGTGAATCGGACGTTTACTCAAGGAGCCGGTGGCAATATTACAGCCAATGTTGCAGGTTTGCTCGAGATCAATGGTGAGGCTAGTGCCAATTCAACCAATCCGTCTACAATCACAACACTCACACTTAGCTCCGCCAACGGAGGCAATCTGACGATCTCAACCGGTAGCCTGAGAATTCTAAATGGTGCCAATTTATCGTCTGAAACTCGATATGCTGGAAAGTCTGGAACGATACAAGTGAATGCAAAAGACTTAATCGAAGTCGCTGGTAGCACTCCCGTTACAAATGTACCATCATCTTTGTCTCTATATACTTTCAACGCTAGAAATGACACTAATCTAATTCTCAACACCTCCAGATTAGTCATTCGAGATAGTGGATCGGTAGGGTCTAGAACCTTTGCCACGGGTGCATCGGGTAACGTGACCATTAATGCTTCGGAGTCTGTGGATATCAGCGGTGGAGGTACTAAATTGACTCTACCTAGCAGCCTCGCTTCAATCGCCGAGATTCTTAATCCAGCCGCACAAGCTTACTTTGGAATTTCTGCCATCCCCAGGGGTGATGCGGGTTCTCTCACCATTAACACCCCATCGTTACGCATCACCAATGGAGCTTATGTCACCGTCGAAAATGATGGGACTGGTCGGGCGGGGGATTTACAAATTAACGCCAACACCATTTTCCTTAATCACCAAGGCAGTATCACCGCATCAACTGCCTCTGGAAATGGGGGTAATGTTCTGTTAAATTTGCAACAGTTGCTGCTGATGCGTCACAATAGCCTGATTTCAGCCACCGCTGCTGGCAACGGTAATGGTGGTAACCTGTCGATTAACTCACCTATCATTGTGGGCTTGGAAAACAGTGACATCATTGCCAATGCAGTGCAAGGTCGTGGCGGTAATATTAACATCACCGGTCAAGGCATTATTGGTCTAGCATTTAGCAATACTCTCACTCCCGGCACAGACCAAACAAATAACATTACTGCTAGTTCAGAATTTAATGTCAATGGCATGGTGCAAATCAATACCATTGGCGTTGATCCCAACTCTGGCTTAGTAGAACTGCCAGCTAATGTTACCGACCCATCGCAGCAAGTTGCTACAGGTTGTTCTCATCATACTGGTAGTAGTTTTGTGGCAACGGGACGGGGCGGTATACCACAAAATCCAACACAGGAAATTGCAAGCGAGCGCACTTGGTCTGATGTCCGCGATCTCTCTGCTTACCGCAAAACTGGTGAAGTGACAGTACAAATACCCACCTCCCCAGACGTTCTCGTCCAAGCTACTTCCTGGCATCGCAATCCCCAAGGCAAAGTTGAGTTAATTGCGGCTCAACCAGCCCATGCCAAACTAATTATTGATACCTTAAACACTTTTCCTATGAACGATTGTTCAAAATATAAATCTTGGTAATTATTTATGGCTTTCGGAATTAAAAAAACTCGTTGGCTATATATCAGCCTCAGTATTTTAAGTTTGTATTTAGTATTTACAATTACACCTGTAAAAGCATCTCCACCAGTAACAACTCCAGTTCTCTCTTCTTCCCAGTCTCATAACTGGCTGGAGGAGGGACGGAACTTCTACCAATCGGGACGTTTTGCGGAAGCTGTAACAGCTTGGCAAACAGCAGCACAAAAGTATCATACTCAAGGCGATCGCATTAATGAAGCCTTAAGTTTAAGTTACCTGTCGCTGGCACAACAGGAACTTAATCAGTGGGAAGCAGCTAAACAATCGATCGAGCAAAGTGTAAAAATTTTGCAAACGGCTAAACCCTCTGGCGATGCGATTGTCTGGGCGCAAATACTGAATACTCAAGCCAATTTACAACTTCGTAATGGCAAAGCCGAAACTGCGCTCGAAGGCTGGCAACAAGCCCAAAAATATTACGAGCAGGCTGGCGATAAAACGGGAAGTGTGGGTAGTCAAATTAACCAGGCACAAGCTTTACAAAGTTTGGGATTTTACCGTCGCTCTAGACAACAATTAGAAGAAATAACGCAGAAAATGGCCGCAATGCCGGATACGTCCGTTAAAGTCAATGGATTGCGATCGCTTGGTTTAGCTCTGCGTGCAATTGGTGATAGCAAAAGTCAGCAAGTATTGGAACAAAGTTTAGCTCTAGCGAATAAAATTGCCGCCAAAACCCAGTTAAGTTCTATCCTTTCGAGTCTGGGAAAAAATGCCTCAGATTTGCAAGACCCAGAAGCGGCATTCAATTACTTTGAAGATGCAGAAAAAGCCGCTACTAATCCAGATGAAGCGTTACAAGCACGTTTAGCTCGTTTCAAATTGTTGGTCGATTACAACAAACTTGAATATGCTACGGAACTCGCGCCTCAGTTGCGACAACAGCTTGCAGAACTACCCCCCAGCCATAATTCTCTTTACGCAACGATTAATTTTGTTGCTACCCTGAATAAATTGGCAAAACCTGACCAAATTTTACCAAGGAAAGACCTGGCGGAACTCATGGCAGTTACAGTTAAATCTGCCCAAAAAATTCAGGATGCTCCCGCAGAAGCTCATGCACTGTATCAGTGGGGACAACTTTACCATCGCACTTCTCAGTGGTCTGAGGCAAAGGAATTAGCAGATAAATCCCTGAATATTGCCCGTCAACTTCAAGCTGACGATATTATTGCTCAATCAGCATGGGAGCTTGGAAAGTTGTATAAGCAACAGGGTAATAGACCGGACGCAATTTCAGCCTATACCGAAGCAGTTAAGTCATTAAAGGCATTACGTTCCGATCTAGCTGGTGTTAACCCTGATGTCCAATTCTCTTTCCGCGAAAGTGTGGAGCCTGTTTACCGGGAACTGGTGGGTTTACTTCTGGATGAGCAACCGAGTCAGACAGAGCTGATGCAAGCTCGTGAATTGATTGAATCTCTACAAATCGCCGAACTCGATAACTTTTTCCGCGAAGCTTGCTTGGATAAAGCGCAGCAGATAGACAAAGTTGACCCCACAGCAGCAGTTATTTACCCAATTATCCTGCCCGATCGCCTCGCAACGATTGTCTCTCAAACCGGACAACCTCTCCGTTATTATGTGACGCGCAAACTAAGAGCGGAAATTGAACAAACTCTCGATCATCTACTAGCTTCCCTCAACCCTGTTTCCGATTCTAAAGACCGGGAGCGATTTACCCAACAAATTTATGATTGGCTGATTCGTCCGGCGGAACAGGAACAAGCCTTTAAAAATACCAAGACATTAGTGTTTGTTTTGGATGGGAAGTTGCGGAACATTCCCATGGCATCTCTGTATGACGGTAAGCAATATCTGATTGAGAAATATGCAGTTGCCCTCTCACCAGGGTTGCAACTGATGGCTGCTCAATCTTTCCAGCATCACAAAATTAATGCGATCGTTGGTGGTATTAGCGAATCTCGCTCTGGTTTTGCTGCCTTGCCTGCGGTGGAGTCGGAAGTGAAGCAAATCTCGAAGGCTGTACCATCTGACTTGTTACTAAACCAACAATTTACCAGTAAAGCCCTGGGAGATCGCGTGAAATATGGTAGCGCCGATGTTGTCCACCTAGCAACCCACGGACAATTTAGTTCCCGTCTCGAAGATACCTACTTACTTACCTGGGATGGACAAGTTAATGTCAAGGAATTGTCCGAACTCCTCAAAAATCGTAGTGGGGATTCATCGAAAGCGATCGAATTATTGGTACTGAGTGCCTGCGATACGGCAACAGGAGACGATCTCGCCGTCCTGGGACTGGCTGGTTTAGCTGTCAAATCTGGGGCACGTTCTACCATTGCCACCCTCTGGTCCGTCAAAGATAAAGCCGCCGAAATGCTCATGACTCGCTTCTACGAACAACTACGACAACCCAAAATTACTAAAGCAGAAGCACTGCGTCAGGCACAAATAAACTTGATTCGCCAAAGTGATTTCCGCGACCCTTTCTTTTGGTCTGCCTTTGTTTTGGTTGGAAACTGGCTTTAATTGCGTAATATTACTGAAATAAATTTGCAGCCAAAAAGCATTAAATTTATAGAATTTTAGTCTATATATGTATATAAATGCTAGTATAAATTCCCTGATTTTACTTGTGTTTGAAAGTATTCCATGACTTTTTTGCACAATGATTTCAATGTGTTTTAAATCACTGCTTAATGAGAAAATGTTAAACATCATGAAACTTCTATATTTAACTAGAGCGCCGGTCGAGTAGAAGGTAGTGACAAATGAGGCACGGTATGCATAAGA
>CAZZXJ010000355.1:3202-6882 GCA_964657905.1 uncultured Stigonema sp. | reverse complement strand
GTTGTTAGTTGTTAGTTGTTAGTTATATTTCCCACTAACTACTAACCACTGTAGGGGCGAACGGCTGTTCGCCCCTACTAACTAATGGTGAATTTGATGTAGTATTTCTGGTTGAATTCCCATCTCGCTCGTGTAATGAGAGAGAAATTCAGATGGAGATAGTTCGTCAGGATTAACAGCGACTGCTTGCTTTAATTCTTCAGTGCTAGCAACTAGCTGTTCTTGAATCCATTTGTCAAATGATTCCTGTGTTTCTACAACAACTTGTGTTCTCATCGCACCATGATAGGGTCCACACAGTTCTGCACAGATCAGCACATAATCACCGATTTTTGAGGGCGTAAAGCGAACTTCGGTTTGCCGACCGGGGATAACATCTTGCTTGAGGCGAAACTCTGGCACCCAAAAAGCGTGGATGACATCGTTCGCTGTCATATTCATTTCTACCTCACGCCCGATGGGAACGTGTAGTTCACCGGAAGTGACACCAGTATCAGGGTAGGTAAAAATCCAGGCATATTGCAAACCTGTGACGTTGACCATCATATACGGTACTTTGCCTTCATTCTTGGGAGTTGCTCCCAAGCCAGGAGAAACAATGCCTACGCCAGGAGCATTCCGCAGTTGAGGAATTTGGTCAGCATTGCGAACTGCTGCTGTGGCTGGGTCTTGCATTGCCTCATCAGATTTTTCCTGATTGAGGTTGGGTTCTGTACTGGGTGGTGTATCGTTTAAAGTGGCGGCGATCGCTGCCCCAGGCATTTTCATTGCTTGTGGTGTTGCTGGGGAGTTATGGATGGCATGGGGATCGAAACCACCCATCTCGTTGTACACGTCAAAGCTGTAAACAGAAATACCGAACACGATAATAGCTGGGATTGCCGTCCAGAGAATTTCTAACGGTACGTTGCCATGCACTGGCAGACCGTCTGCATTGTCACCAGCACGCTGACGGTATCTAAAGGCAGAGTAAATTAGAATACCTTCGACAAGGAGAAATATACCTATGGAGACGGTCATCATTGTATTGAACAGACCATCCACTAAAGTAGCTTCATCTGAGGCTGCTGTTGGCAAAAGACCATGGTTTTGACCGTACCAAAGGCTGACTAGGGTCAGCAGGATGCCAATTAGTAATGTCCAGATCGAGTTTGGAATTTTCACGGTTGATAAAGTAAACGACTTTACTACGTTGGACAGATCTGCTTACTCACTTACTACAGTAATGCAGCCAAAAAGACCTGTGGGGTAAAGGCAGGAAATTTTTATGAATTTTTTGGCTAATTTCTCATTTTGAGCAGCACCTTATTCGTCAGACGTGCCCAAAGATGGATGTCTTTAGAAATTAAGTCTGGATAAATAAACGTAAGTGATAAGCAATAGCTAAAATTAGCGCTGCCCCATGACGCCAGTGGTCACATTCTTCGGGCTAACCCATGCCCACAACTTGAAAAATCCCTAAAGCTTCAGTCTAAAAGTAGCTAGATTGATTCACAGTATAGTAAGAGCCAGTCTACAACCTAGTCTTTACGCTAGGGTGGAGATGGGTCGGTGCTGACAACAAATTTTGGAACTTTGATAGCTCACAAAGAGCGTGCAGAAGGTATCGTTCATGAGCGAATTTGTCCTAGAACAACAAAATGTAGAAGCTGCACAGCAGCAAAAGCCAAAGGAACGAATTCGTCGCTTGGTGTGGAGAATGTGTTTAGCCACCTTGATTCTGATGGCAATAGGCAGTGCCACCCGCGTGATGAATGCTGGACTTGCTTGTCCAGACTGGCCTTTGTGCTATGGAGAACTGGTGCCAACTAAGCAAATGAATTTTCAGGTGTTCCTAGAGTGGTTTCATAGGTTGGATGCGGCATTGATTGGTGTCAGCGCGATCGCACTCGTGGGATTGTCCTGGTGGCATCGTCGATCGTTACCCAAATGGCTTCCTTGGGCATCCACATTTGCTCTGTTTTTAATTGTCTTCCAAGGCATTTTAGGTGGACTCACTGTTACCGAACTTTTGCGGTTTGATATTGTTACCGCCCACCTAGGAACGGCGCTGTTATTTTTCACTACCCTACTGGTTATTGGCACAGCACTCATTCCCTATCAGGGAACAGGAACTGTTGGTAAGTTACCGAGTCTTGGTGTAACGGCATCTGTTTTGGTTTATTTGCAAAGTCTGTTGGGTGCTTTAGTAGGGTCTCGCTGGGCGCTACACCAATGCTTTGGCATCTCCCAGCTTTGTACTGTTATGTACAGCCATATCGGTGGCGTAGTACCGCCAACAGTGGCGACCTTGGCGGTAGTCATTGTCTCCTGGCGCACACCAGCACTCCATCCAGCTTTGCGGCGACTGGCAAATATGGCTGGTGGGCTGTTGATTTTACAAGTCCTGTTAGGAGTTGCCACTTTCCGGTTACACCTTCAAGTCGAGCCACTCACTGTTTCTCATCAAGCTGTAGGAGCCGCTTTACTTGGTACTTTGGTAGTATTCACAGTTTTAGCACTGCGAGACTGGGCTACTAACCGTGAGATCAAGGCTTACGCTGTTAGTGTCACACCCACTGCTATCAGTGAATAGGCAGTTTGTCATTTGTCATTAGTCATTGGTCATTTGTCCTTGACTAATGATTAATGACTAATGACTATTGTTGAAAAATAAGGAACTAGTGCCAAAATGATTGAGACTAATGTCTCTCGCCACCACGAAACATTTCTACAAGTTATTCAAAGCTACTTCCAGCTCACAAAACCTCGGATTATCCCACTGTTATTGATTACCACTGCTGGGAGTATGTGGATTGCAGCTAAGGGACAAGTAAACCCATTGCTGTTACTGGTAACTCTTACTGGTGGCACTTTGGCAGCTGCTAGCGCCCAGACGATCAATTGTGTATATGACCGGGATATTGATTATGACATGGAGCGCACACGCCATCGTCCTTTACCTTCGGGTAGGGTACAGTCGCGTGATGCACTAATTTTTGCCAGCGCTCTAGCTGTCATGTCCTTCACCCTACTGACTGTGTTTGCCAACCTGCTAGCCGCCCTGCTAGCACTGTCTGGCATCGTTTTTTATGTGTTAGTCTATACCCATTGGCTGAAACGCCATAGCACCCAAAATATTGTCATTGGTGGGGCAGCAGGTGCTATTCCGGCGTTGGTGGGGTGGGCAGCTGTCACTGGAACTTTAAGCTGGGCCGCATGGTTAATTTTTGCCATTGTCTTTTTGTGGACACCACCCCATTTCTGGGCCCTAGCTTTGATGATTCAGGATGATTACGCAAAAGTAGGGATACCAATGCTACCAGTTGTAGCTGGAAGTAAGGCAACAGTACAGCAAATTTGGCTCTACACCCTGGTAACAGTAGCCGCAACTCTGTTACTGGTTTATCCCTTGCAGGTGAGTGGAATTGTCTACGGGGCGATCGCGCTATCGCTAGGAAGTGTATTTATTTACAAAGCTTGGCAGTTGTTGCACAACCCAGACGATCGCAGTGTAGCTAAAGGGCTATTTCTGTTCTCCATCTCCTACATGATGCTGTTGTGTCTTGGCATGGTAATTGATAGCCTACCCATAACCCATCATGTGATTGGTGTTGTAGCAAATAAGTTGCATTTTCTGATCGCTTAACACTTAGTACCCAGAAACCGGGTTTTTTGAAAAACCCGGTTTCTCAAAGGTA
>CAZZXJ010000355.1:0-3102 GCA_964657905.1 uncultured Stigonema sp. | reverse complement strand
CTGGAACTGTGACATGATGTTCGCCGTTACTTAATGTAGTAAGCCGAATGTGGCTACCCGTTTGATGACTGACCTCGTATCCAAGACGAGCAAGAACTTTAACTAACTCTCTGCCAGATAAGTCGCGAGGGATCTTCAAGAAGCAATTACCTCATCGCGAACTATATGCAACCGAATGATTTTGGGACGGTTTTGTTCATCGGCAAAATGGCAATGAACTGCATCACGAACCATTTCTCGCAGTGTTTCTAGATCATCACTTTGAGTGAAAATCGACTCTCCTAAAGCCCTAGCAGTATAACCACCGTCTGGATCATCTTCAACTAGAAATACAATTTCAGTCATAAGCCTAACTCCATTAAATTTCGACAAGATCAAATTCTCTCTTAAAATAGCATCTGGGACTAACTCAAGAGAGGCTGAATTGACGTATCTCTCTTATCAAACTAAAATTATCGAGAATGGCAGAGGTGTCTGCCATTCTCGATAATTAATACTAAGGGCTAACTCAATCGATTCTGTAAATACAGTTGAATAGCCTCTTTAATATTTTCCCAGGCTTCTTCTTCAATTTCTCCTGCTGAAGTGCAGCCTGGTAAGTGTGGACACCATACAGCCCAATCGCCTGTTTCTGAATCGGGTTCAAGAATCACACGCCATTTCATAGCTAATCTTCTTGTATTTAATTATTGTAAAGCGCGATCGCTTCATTTCAACCGTTACCCAAACCTATCTTGCCAAATTTCCGATTGATGCCAATAAACTGTCTCACGTCCGTATGGTTCTGCTAGAAGTAGATGCCCACCGTTAACTTGGCGCTGTTGCAAATTTGAACCCGCGCACAGGGGTGGCTCCCCTTAAAAAGGGGGGCTAGTTGTGATCAACGCCTTAACTGAACTTGGGTTATATAGTTCCTGTAGAGACAAGGGTTATCCCGTCTCTACACTCTGAGAACGATTTTGCTAGGGTAGTCATATATAGTTAATTACCCTTCCAGCAAATGGTTGGGTGAAAGAGGTTTATTTATGGCTCATTTAAATCTACGTCGCCCCCAAAATGTCAGTGGCGATTTTTATGTCGATACTTCCTGCATTGATTGTGACACTTGCCGATGGATGGCACCACAGGTGTTTATAGAAGCTGGGGAACAATCGGCAGTTTATCACCAACCAGCTAACGAGGCGGAAAGATTACTAGCACTGCAAGCGCTTTTAGCTTGTCCTACCAGTTCTATTGGCACAGTTGAAAAGCCGCAGGATATTAAAATTGCTCAACTGAGTTTTCCCATTCCTATAGAGGAAAATGTCTACCATTGTGGCTATCACTCGGAAAACTCCTATAGTGCTGCTAGCTACTTTATTCAACTACCAGAAGGTAACGTTTTGGTAGATTCGCCCCGATTTACGCCGCCCCTAGTCAAGCAATTGGAAAACATGGGGGGAATACGTTATATGTACCTGACTCATAGAGATGATGTGGCGGATCATCAAAAGTTTGCTGAGCATTTTAAGTGTGCTCGCATCCTCCACAGTGACGACATCACTGCTGGTACTCGCGATGTAGAAATACAGCTGACTGGCACAGAACCATTTCAACTAACTCCCGACTTGTTAATTATCCCAGTTCCCGGTCACAGCAAAGGGCACACTGTTTTATTGTACAAAAACAAGTTTCTCTTCACTGGCGACCATCTAGCTTGGTCTGATAAACTCAAACAACTCATTGCCTTTCGTGATTACTGCTGGTATTCCTACTCAGAACAGATTAAATCAATGCGTAAGTTGGCTAATTACTCTTTCGAGTGGGTACTACCAGGTCATGGTCGCAGGTATCATGCTGATGCTGAAACAATGCACCAGCAGATGCACAAGTGTATCGAGTGGATGGAATCGGTATAATTTGTAATTCGTAATTCGTAATTCGTAATTAATGGTCATCCCTCATCCCCCTCATCCCCCTTGTCCCCCTTGTTCATAAATCAAATAGGACTGCTATAGTGCCATGTGTTTCTTCAAAATTCGTGTAGCCTTTCATATCCAAAAAACACCTGTCCGTTTAGCCCACTTTCACGGTTAAATGTAATACGCATTGTTATGTCACTAATTGTGAGATTTTGTGAACTTCCTGTTAGTGCAATTCCCGGTGCAAACTTCTTCAACTGATCGGCTTTGAACTGTGCTTTAATTTTTTTAACCTCATATTTGTATTCTTCCAGTTCAGGACGATAGATTTGCGGATGAACAATATCAACCAGACCTTCTTTAACCCAGTTGTCTGAGTCTTGAAGGAAAGTATCCAAACCATAGGGCTGAACACTAGGTGCGATTGACATCAGGACAGGCTTATTCTTTTTCGCCCCAATGTCCTTAACTGACTTATAAAGCTTACGTAAAAATTCGGTCAGAATATGAGCGCGCCACTGAATCCATGTTGGATCTTTTACATTAGTTGGTGGCTCCACATGATATTGCTGACGATATAAGCTCTGAGTTTGCTCATCATAGCCGCCTTGTACAGGCAACCCGAAGTGATCGTCGAGTTGAATTCCGTCAACGTCGTAGTTCCTCGCAACTTCCAGGATGAGTAAGAGCAAGAATTGCTGAACCTCTGGATCAAACGCATTCATCCACCACATGTGAGGAGATGTTGTCAGCATTTTTCCTTGTTGATCGCGCGCAGCCCACTCTGACTTCTTATTCAGGATGGGACTACCATCTTCATTCGCAGATCCAATAAACCCGTACTCAAACCAAGGGATGACTTTAAGCCCAACCTTATGCGCTTCGGAAATTACGTCTGCTAAAGGATCGCGGTTTTGGGCTGCAAAATGCGGAGAAATGGCATCGAATCCATAATTCTGCATGACTTTGCTCTTAAAAAGCGTGTATCCTCGATTCCAGACAACGGGAAATACAACATTGCATCCCATCTTCTTCAGCAAGTCCATCGCCGCAGCAGTGTTGGCTCTAGAATCCAGAACCGGGCTATATTGAACATTTGGTATCCAGACACCTCGAATTTCTGCCATTTTTCTACCTATATGCACTTGTTGCGGTTAGTGGACCCCTCACTACTATTTACCATTGTCTAAGAGAAAACACG
>CAZZXJ010000354.1:0-6889 GCA_964657905.1 uncultured Stigonema sp. | reverse complement strand
TTTCTACTTCAATTGTCTCGCCAATCAATACGAAAATTCGTTTAGTGCGATCGTCAAGTCGAACCACGTTGATTGGTTGCATTAAATTACTTGCTCTGACACATCTGCGATAGAACGCTTTTAACTGCTCTGGTGTTGGTTCCATTTCACCTCCGTTCTTGTTAGTGGGTGGACAAGTTTATCCACCCTAGTTGTCATTACGCCGCCATTAATTCCTCTCGAATTGCATGTTGTTTCAAGCGCTCCCACTCGTCAGGTGTTAGTTCGTCGAATGGTTTATCCAGCAACTGGTCAATATCAACGGACTCGGTTACTGTGTCGGCAACTAGTAGTCCGCTCATTGCTACAATCAGTAGTTGTGCCTCCGCTGCTGTATTGCACCGAGGCTGTGAGTTGGTGTAGCTTGATTGAACTACCCAAGAGCCTTCAATAGCTTGGTAGAAGGTGCTCAGTAGGTGATAGCTATGCCAGACGCGATAGAGTGTTCCAAAGTGGCTGTCAATGTCGGAGTCGATTTCAATTTCAGGTGCTATGACTTGGGCTTGTGCTTCAATGTATGCGTTTAGTTCTGCCTGCGCTATGGTCTGTTCGTTAATGCTGGCGAGATGAGAATGTTGTAGCATAGATTTTAGAGATTCCTAATTGACGGGATTTCAAAAGGCGATCGCGCAAGTTGTCCAGACAGGAGCGATCGCCTTTTGCTATATCCCTATTACAGTATGTAGATGTGTATATGTGTAGATAATGATTTATGTAAGTCTGTAAATATGTACTAAAATGAATTTGTAGATTAGATAGTGAGGTATTTATGTATGTAGTTAAGAAAGTGCCAAGAGCTAAACGAGCTGAACCAGACAAATATGGTGAGACGAAGCAGCGCTATCAGATCATGTTGACTGAGACGGCGTCTGTTGAGCTAGATCGAGTTGCTGATTCGCACTTAATCACCAGATCTGAATTAATTGAGCAGGTTATCAGGCAGGGGCTTTTAGAAAAAGTTGTATTGTTGGAGGAGTCGGCATGACTATCAATCGACGCTACAGAGCCGTAATTCTGTTCATCCTTGTGCTTGGACGGAGCTACCTACATTTATAATCTCTGTCAGTAAGTTCGTCTTGTCGATTGGACACGAGTGTAATTGATTGTTGCACCTAAAGTTTGGTACGCCCAAGGTGAGAAAACTTTGGGTGTACAAATATAGATGCTTGTTTTTTTATAGAAAGCGTACTCATAGCGCTAAAAGCATTGATGTAAAACCCCTACAGCTAGTTTGACAGGCTCGTCTGTAGGGGTCAGTAACAAAAATATTTTAAAACTCTATGACTCCAATCATATCAGATTCCCCTGCACATAGCGCGGGGACAGATGCCCTATGGGAAAAACCCACATTTGAACTTGATTTTGCCAGTACCCAACAAGTTTCCTTAGAGTGGATACAGAGCTTACCACTAGAACTTAAAGATGCAGCACTCTACAGACTGTGCAAGATAGTTGAGGCAAAGCCAACACTGGTAGAGTTGTTCACCCTCAGCCAAGTCTTATACCGTACAATTTCAGGCAACACATTCACTGAATCAGCAGAGTCGGTAGCTGCCAGAACTGGGTGCGATCGCAAAACCATCCTCAAGGGACTCCACCAAGCAGTTGAACAAAACATCTTGTCAGAAAACAAGCGACCAGGAACAAGCAACGAGTATTCTTTCAAACCAGGACAAGAGTGGCTTCCTGAACCAGTCCATAATAAGGACACCCAAAAGATTGGGGGTAATAATCTAGTACAGTTTCCTACTGAAACAAATGTTGACATAGTAGCCGACGTACCAGTCCATAATAAGGACGACCATGAAACGGATTTAAACACTGTTGTTGTTATTAATGAATTATTAGAACAAGAACAACTTGAGGTTAGCGTCCCTACCGAGGACGGGTCTAGAAAGCACTGGAAATATGTGGGGCAGGGGCTACCTAGAGTATACATTCCACCTGAGCTTGACCAAGACACTGGCAACAAGATTGAATCAATTCATCAGGCAACCCACAGACCACGGCAAGGGATTATTAAGGAAGCGGTGGATTTGTTGTACGATAGGCTCAATAGAATCCCATCAGTTGCTGTTGACAAGCCCACAGCAATGACCCAGGCGGCGGCAGTTACCATTAACCCTATAGTCATACCTGTAGCTCCAACACGTCCTAGTTCTGACGCGCCAACTGATGAAGCACTAACAGACGCAATGAGGGAGCTGCGGCGACTGAGGATTGAAGATAATGCCACTGTCAGAAGCATGGTCAAAAGGCTTTGGCACAACTTCCAAGGGGCGTATGAGAGCCTTAAACAGCGGGTAGAGCGAAATGAACCGTTCGTGAACATCACTGGTGCTTTTGTAAATGCCCTGAAGAATGGCGACAAGCCAGAAGTTGCTGTGGTTGTAGAACAGGTGATGCCAACTCATGGCGTCGATGAACCTAGTGCTGAAGAGATGGGGTTGATTGATGAGGCGATCGCGAATGGTCGTGCCAAGGAGAAATATTGTGGGTCATTGGGGTGGTTGGTCATTGAAAATAATGGTCACACTGCACCTTGGCAGCAGTTTTTAACACTCCTACTGCAAGGTCATCGGTGAGGCGATCGCACTCTTATTGGCAGCCCCTCTAAATTCCTCGTAAGTCGTCAGGGTTTAACCTGACCTATTGACTGGGCGTCACGAACGACAGTTCCAGCAACGGCTATACCGCAGTAAGTACAGACTACACAGTGACCTTCCCCAACCACAAGGTCAACGACTTACACCAGTTGCCAACCTTGAAAACATCTTCTACATAATCGGGTTACTACCTGGCGCAGTAGGTCATAGCTACCGCGAAGCAGCTGAAGCAGGAAATGTGTCGCAAGTATGGACGAGCATATGAAGATGTTGTCACTCAAGAATATCATCCTCTAGCTACACCCTCGCCAAAAGATATTGCTGAAGCGATCGCAGCAGTGTTCAGCGTAGTCAGCGATATAGACAACAAACCCAAAGTGCGATCGCCAGCGCAGGCGAGACCATTCGTGAGGCTTGTTTGTAATATCTACTCAAAACATGAGTTAAAAGGCGTGAAAGGTAATTCTATGAGATCAGCCTGAACAATGCTTATTTATAACGGGAAACGCGTGGACGGCATCTGGTGGTGGTGGGGCAATTAAGGAAAAGATTAGAGAGGTATTACAAATATTGAAAAGTTATCTGGAGAAAAAGAAGGGATAAATAAAAAACCCTGAGTCTGTTCAGGGTTTGTAGAGAAAAAGCTAGTTATTAACCTTTGCTCAAAATATAATTGTGAGAGACGAGTGTTGATTCTCTAAGCGCTTAGTTTAACTCCTTCTAGAAAAACAATTCCTTTTTTAACAAAAATATTTATACCATCTAAATCTAAATCTAAATTCTTGAATGATAATTCTAGTTCACTAGCTTTAACGCTAATTTTTCCCCCAGAAATTGATTCTGCTTCATTATCAAGTAACTCTACAAACATATTTTTAGCTTCTAGATTTGAGATAGGCATTGATTTGCTCCTGTTATTTTCTAAAGATTTGATTTTAGTCCTTCGTTATTATCAGGCACTAAAATTTAATTGTTAAGTATAGTAGAATACAAATCAAAATATAAAAGATAAGTTAAATTTGATTTTTATAACTAATATATAGTTAAAAGCTATCTAAAGATTTAAATGTGAGTAAGCACACCTACTGGGGGTTCAGCCTGGATACGCGCAAAACAAGACACGTTATCAAGTTTTGACTTTTCCTGTAGATTGGGCGTCGCTGAGTACGATTCCGGCAGGGGCGGTTCCATCTTGTTAGGGTTGCGCGGAGCGCAGCAGCGAAGCTATCGCAGTATTTTTTTGAACAAAATGAGCGAACGTACAGTTAAGAATTGTTAATTTCTCTCAAAAATGGACAATGACCTTGTTTATTTGCGTTGGGATATTTTAAGATTTATCTTGATCTTCTTTCAAGACTAAGATGAGAACTAAGCTGCCTTGGAAGAAGTAAGGCTGTGATGTTGGGGTGCGATCGTTACGAATTAAGTATTTCTTCAACAGGACTTAACAAATTGTGCTGTAGGTTATATATCAGCAAAGCGGTAATGCAGCAACAGGAACGTTGTCAAGAAAGTGATACCCCGTCAACCCTTCAAGCGTCTTGACACTAACCCTATAAGCCTTCCAGTCATAATTTATCCCTTGCTGGTTAGGCACATTCACAGCTATAACACGAGTATTCGCACTAACAACACTGCCAGGACGGTCTAACACTACAACCACTTTCCAAGTCGTCTGAGGAATCGTCACCTGACCTTTAAGTGTACCTTGGCTGCCATATGGTCCAGCAACAATATAAAGTTCCTTGCCTCGCTTCGCAAGTGTACGACAGTATTTCTCCAACCCTTCCCAAGTGTGCCGATTGTTATCCGGTGTTTGGGGCATCATGTTGGTCATCAAAAAGGTTTCACTATTGTCTTGGGCTGAAGTTGTCCGATCGCCCGACGGTGCAATATGACCCTTATCATACCCCGACCTACTGTAAACACTTGGAGTCACCCGTTCCCAACCAGGTGGCAATGTGTCGTCAGGACGAAAGTCATTCTGACGATCCATGTGTCCCAACCATGACGAGTTAAGTTGCCCGCTTACCCAGTTAGCAGTCCCCTTGCTGCGGTTGTAGGAGAGTGCGTACTGGGGCTTTACCATTAGGTAATTATCAGGATTGCTAACTACTCGCACTGGCTCTGCGGGGATTTCCTAAGGTGAGATGAAGGGGTCGAGCCGAGATCCGTGTAAAATAGTGCCACTTCGCTCTTGTATCCTTACTCTGTATAGATTCCAGTTATAGTAGATTTTGCCGGGGTGATGTCCGCGCTCTTGACAGTCTTCAGATGCAAATCCACCCAAAATAGGGGTTTGATTTCTGCTAATGCTCCTCCTCACCCCTAAAAATGATGTCTGCTAATATAAGTGGCACTATTTTTCACATATCTCGGCTCGACCCCATGTAAATGTTCATCGCACCGTGGTAACAATTTTTAACATTCAAGACAGGAAAATTATAGGTGAAACTTTGTATAGTTGAGCGATTGCGCTTTGTGTAAAACTTTGTAGTACAGATGACTCATTGAGAAAATCAAGTAATGTATTATACTAAACAAAATTATATAGCAATCCTATTTGAGTTACAAACTTTGGCTGTTCAGATCCCCGACAACTTCAGCGAAGTCGGGGATCTTGGCGTTGAGGAATCATTTAGGATTGCTATATAGGAATCCTAAATGATTCCTCAACAGGATTTAAGATAGAACCCTCACCAAACGGGCTTGTTAGTCTCAGTATGTTTTCAAAAATCAAATCTTCGTCCTATATCAAGTTTACTTTAGGAAGTTTCTTCCCGCTTTTAGTAATTTTTTTGATCGTGAATCCTGCACATTGCCAGGAACAATACAGAGGAACTTTTGTCAGTGACACTGAGAAAGATACAGCTTTTGATAAACCCGCCTCTGCTGATTTTGGAAATGATCAATCTGGGGGAAATTTTTTATCATTTGGTAATCCGGCAGCCTCAATTATTTATTACTACAAAACTAATGGGGATGTATACAAAGTTACGAAATGCGGCTATAGATGTAATCCATTATTTACCCCTGTGCGTGAACTGTCTGCAATTGGTAAATGTGTTGTAAGAAAATTACAAGAAAATAAATACGATTTGCATTGTACAGCTATAACCTCGGATGGTGAAAAATACACAAATACATTAACTAATGCTCGAAAAGAATAGTTAGGAAGTGAAATTTCTACGCCTACTCCTGGATCTTCAAGTGATGACAACAGTAGCGCTCGCGCTCCTGACTACCGACCACCAGAGACCGTTCAGCCACTGCAAACTGATAACCTCAGTAGCGATCGCAATGTAGACTACACCCGACTCCGTGACCTGCTAGCTGCTGGAAATTGGAAACTTGCAGATGTGGTTGCCTGATCCCTTAAGGGTTCGCCAGTCCCTAGGGCGCGGGAAACCCGCCGTAGGTGCTGGACTCATCGATAGTCCATATTAAGGACATCCGTACAAAGAAAGTTTTGGGGGTCGAGCCGAGATATGTGAAAAATAGTGCCACTTATATTAGCAGACATCATTTTTAGGGGTGAGGAGGAGCATTAGCAGAAATCAAACCCCTATTTTGGGTTGGGCAAGAGACTTGGTGTAATGGTACATTTAGGTTAGATCCTTGTAATTACAGCCATTTTCAGGTAAATAGACCACAGTCGTAGGGGTGCTCATGCTTGCGCCCTTACAAAGTGCGATCGCCATTGGTCCAATATTGGCAAAACTTTGGGGAATACCCGTCGCGAAAGCTGTGGCACTGAAAGGTTGTAAAATACTCTTGAATTCAGATGGATTCGTTGTCGAATTCGCTGCTGGAATACTTTGTTGCGCTTCCAGAAACAGTTGATTGGTCGCCGGTTCTGGTTTTGGTTGAACAGGAGTCCCCAAATCTACATTCGTGGTCTTGGCTGCTGTTGGTAAACTACCTAAATTGACACTTCTTCCATCATTAGGTGTCGTCGTCCCTAAGGTCGGTAACTCTTGGTTTCCTGCATTATCTGTTGCTAACGCCAGAAATTCATATTTGTGTCCAGCTTCCCCAAGATAAATAAATACCTACCTAAATTATTTGAGGAGTCTTCATAGCCACGATAGACAAAGCTTTGTCGAGATGATGGTAGGGGGATTTCTAAGTCTAAAATCTCATGTATGGCAGTAAATGGTATAATATTTGTATTATTAACATCCAAAAAAGTGAAAACCATGCCACGCCTAGATTTGGGTAATCCCTATGATTACTACGTGCAA
>CAZZXJ010000353.1:0-6910 GCA_964657905.1 uncultured Stigonema sp. | reverse complement strand
CCATGCCCCATGCCCACGAAATCCCACTCCTTTTAGGGGTGGGATGAGTTTAACTCCTGATTCAGTACCCCATTCCACAAAGCAGGCAGATCGCTGGCAGATGGAAAGATCAGACAAATCTCATGAGTGTTCTTGACTACCGGCTTTTGTAGCAGTTGAGGAATCATCTGTCAACCAAAAATTGACAGGTGTAGAGCAGTGGGACAAATGTTTGAAAAATCCCAAAACCTACTATTATTGAGTGTGTTTTAGCTAGAGCCTGATGACTTACCTTGTATCCAATACTACTACGAACTATCTGCACGAATGGGGCAATAGCTGCGTCGATGATCAGCTGACCAGCCTGAACGTTGTCCCTCTAAATGGCTCTTGCCCATTAGACTATTTACTATACGCAGATGGGCTGCCGCGACGGAATGATGGTCGAGTTAGCTACCAGATGCTCAAGCGTTATGAACACACAGAACAGGGAGGCTGGTGGTGTTCTGGGATTGACCTACTGACAGGAAACGAAGACCTTTGGGGCTGTTTCAAACCCAGCCAACCGCGTCGCAGTGGTGACACTGGTAAGCTGATTAAATATGAACATCCCCCCCTAGCACCAACAGGACTGTTTGCTCTGCGAGTACCCCTACATCTTTGGCAGCGGATAGCCGATCGCTATAAAATAGCCTTGCTGCCAGAAGAAATTGAGCACAACCAACCCGACCAAGGTTTTTGGCAGTGGCTGATGACTCACCCAGAAGTCCCCGTGTGCATTACTGAGGGAGCCAAAAAAGCAGGGTCATTACTCACAGCTGGTTATGCGGCGATCGCCTTATCAGGAATATATGGTGGTTACCGTGTACCACGCGATGACTCGGGAAGCCGCATGGGGAAATCTCGTCTGATCCCCCAGTTATCGAAATTGGCATCTTCAGGAAGATCTATCTACGTTACCTTCGACCAAGATTCCAAGCCTGCTACCATTAAAGCAGTCAGCGCTGCTATCCGACAGTTGGGATATTTACTATCACAGCAGGGGTGTTCTGTCAAGGTCATCACATGGAATTCAGAACTTGGTAAAGGAGTAGATGACCTGATCGCCACTCACGGTCAAGAGGTATTTGATGCAGCTTACCAAACAGCAGTGCCTCTCGATACTTGGAAAGCTCAATCTTTGATGCGACTCTCTTATCTTCCTGATTTACAAGTAAATCGTCGCTATCTAGGAGAACTTTCGATTCCAGAGCATGCTAAACTGATTGGCATCAAATCCCCCAAAGGCACCGGCAAGACCCAGTTCTTAGAAAGCATTGTTGAACAAGCCCTAGCGCGTCAGCAGTGGATATTGGTAATTGGTCATCGGGTACGATTAGTAGAGGCTCTGTGCCAGCGCTTTGGAATCAGCTATATTACTGAGGTCAAAAACAACCTTGAAGGCACACTATTAGGCTACGGTCTTTGTCTTGATTCCCTTCATCCCACTTCTCAAGCTCGCTTTGAGGCTACCAACTGGTCGGATGGAGTTGTGATTATTGATGAAGTCGAACAAGTCCTCTGGCACGGATTAGACTCTAGCACCTGTAATAGCAATCGAGTTGCTATCCTTAAGTCTTTGAAGACGCTGATGCAGAATGTTTTAGGGGGTGATGGTCAAGTCTTCGTAGCGGATGCAGATTTGAGTGATGTCTCGCTAGATTACCTAGTTTCCCTATGCGGAGTTCCTCTCCAACCATTTATTATTCACAATAATTGGAAACCCGACGCCAGAGAATCCTGGCAAGTCCATAACTATACAGACAGTACTCCGGAAAGATTGCTGCAAGAGTTGGAAAAGCACATCACAGAAGGTGGAAAACCCTTTGTCTGTCTTTCCGCTCAGAAACTCAAGAGCCAGTGGAGTACTTGTACTTTAGAAGTTTACCTGCAACAGCAATTTCCCCATGCAAAAATTCTCCGCATTGATTCGGAATCTCTAACGGAGCCGACTCATCCTGCTTACGGATGTATCACCAACTTAAATCAGGTTTTGGCTAACTATGATATTGTACTAGCTAGTCCAGCAATTGAAACCGGAATCAGCATTGAACTGCGGGGACACTTCACCTCTGTCTGGGGTATCGCTCAAGGAGTCCAAAGCGAAAACTCAGTGCGTCAATCCTTAGGGCGTATCCGGGAAAGTCTGCCTCGTTTCCTTTGGGTAGCTTCCTCTGGTTTTAATCGAGTCGGCAATGGCTCAACCTCAATTCCCTCATTACTTACTTCCGGGCATAGTCTTACTCAGCTTAATATCCGATTGCTACAACAATCTGACTTTGATGCACTTGATGATATTGAGGTGGGCTTTCAGGCAGAATCTTTGCTTTGCTGGGCAAAGATGGCTGTCAGGCATAATGCTTCCATGCTTCAGTACCGAGAATCGGTGTTAGCATCTCTGCGCCTTGAAGGTCATCAAATCATTAACGTAGGGGCGGGGTTCCCCCGCCCTTACAGGAGTAAAGAGCGGGGAAATTCTCCTTGCAAAGAAGATACTCCATCTGAAACAAGTTCTCTGACAGCGACCATCTCTGCGGTGAGAAACCAAAACTATCAAGCTGAGTGTGAGGCGATCGCCTCCGCCGCAGACATCAGTGACGACGAATATTCAGCACTGCAAAAACGGTTGGCGAAGAAAAGCTCCGAGCGTCGGAGGTTCCGCAAGCACGAGTTAAAGCTGCGCTATAATATGTCGGTCACGGCTCAATTAGTAGCCCTTGATGACGAAGGCTGGTATCCCAAGCTCCTACTGCATTATTTTCTCACCCTAGGTCGGGAAAATTTACTCCGGCGAGATGCAGCTTTAGCACGCAAACTCATTGAGTCAGGAAGTGGTAGCATCTTTTTACCCGACTTCAACCGTTCTCAATTGGGAGTTGCTGTGGGGACAATGGAACTGTTAGGGATTCCTGTGCTGTTGCAATCCCAACGAGAATTAAAAAACACAGATGAAGACTTGAAAGCAATGGCTGTACTCGCACTGTCTAACCGTGCTGCCATCAAAACTGCTTTGGGGATTGGACTGGCACAAAATTCTACTCCCATTACTATTGTTAAACGCTTATTAGATAAAATTGGCTACGGAATTCAGTGTATCGGTCGTCAAGGCAAAAGTTCCAACCGAGCGAGAGTTTATCAGGTAATTAACCCTAACGATGGTCGCTGGGAAGTATTTCAGTACTGGTTGGCGTCTAGTACTCAAGAGTTAGAAATTTCTGAACTGCGGCGAGATCCAAGTTTAAGGACGCTAGAGAGTCAGACTCACTCAGCAGATTCAGGTAAAGAAGGTAAGTATGTTCAATTAAGTCTTGGTTTTCATGAAACCCTGAAATGCCCCCCCAGAGGATTGTAGTTTTTATACTAGATAGGTTTTATGAAAGGGTTCAGTCAATATAAATAGTCTTCAGGAGTCTCAACGATCTGAGGCTGGTTCAGTTTTTGCTGAGCATACAGAGTCCTATTCGTTTTTGACAATCTTTAAATATACCTTTGGAGGGATGTATGCTATCAGGGTTTTTACGTGTTTTAAACGATAGTTCCAGAAACGTTCGGCGTAAAGTGATCAACCTTTATGCGTTCCTGATTGGCGTGAATATCTTGGTCTGGGTACTTGCCCTCATCGCATTCCATAGCTATCCCCTTCTGCTTGGCACTTCTGTAGTAGCTTATACCTTTGGTCTACGCCATGCTGTAGATGCCGATCATATCGCGGCGATTGACAATGTCACTCGCAAACTGATGCAGGAGAACAAACGACCGGTTGCTGTTGGGTTCTTCTTCTCCCTAGGTCATTCCACCGTTGTGGTCGTCGCCTCTGTGGCGATCGCCTTAACTGCCGCGACCATCCAGAAGGACTTTCCCAGTTTTCAAAAGGTTGGTGGGATAATTGGCACTGCTGTTTCTGCACTTTTCCTACTGGCAATTGCAGTGATCAATACGGTGGTGCTGTGGGATGTTTATAAGACCTTCCAAAGCGTGAAGCGGGGAGGAATCTACGACGATCAGTCCTTAGATGAATTTTTGAACCAACGCGGGCTGCTGGGTCGGATCTTCCGTCCTTTGTTTCGGCTGATAGATAGTAGCTGGAAAATGTACCCTTTAGGTTTCCTCTTCGGTTTAGGCTTCGACACGGCGACGGAGGTAGGACTGCTGGGAATTTCTGCGACTCAGGCAGCTAAAGGGCTGCCCATTTGGTCAATCCTACTGTTCCCAGCTTTGTTCACGGCAGGTATGTCCCTGATTGACACCACTGACGGCATTTTGATGCTTGGTGCTTATGGCTGGGCTTACGTGAAACCCATCCGCAAGCTCTACTACAACATGACCATCACCCTTGTTTCCGTACTGGTGGCTGTGATCATCGGCGGAATTGAGGCTCTCAGCATTATTGGTGACCAGTTAGAACTTAAAGGCCCGTTTTGGGATTTCATCGGTAAAATAAGTGACAACTTTGGCACAATTGGCTACTTGATTATTGCCATCTTTGTATTAAGTTGGTTGCTCTCGACCATCATCTATAGAGCCAATAAGTACGATGAGTTGGAGGTCACCACTGCCACAACCGTCAATCAGGAGAGGAATAGGGAGATCGATAGAGAGCAAAGGAGATGATTAACACTGAAAGTCCTACTCGGTAGGCAGTTTTTAGAGATGTGGCGCAATTAGTATCAATGCAGTAGCACGAAGCACTTACTAGGGGGCCAATGGTAAAATGCATGACGCTGTATATAAGATAACTAAGGAACACTTGTTCTACTTAATTGAAACAGCAAGAGCAGTCAGACGCGATGCACATGAGCGCATGAGAAACGAAGGAATCGCGGTGGATGATTGTTGCTGGTGTAGCGCCAATGAACCATTGGCGTTAGGAGATTTGATAGAAGGTCATTTGCACTCCTTTCCAGATTTAAGCAACATACCCACGTTAGTAATTAAATAGCCCCAATGAAATAAATACTTACCCAGCGAGAATACCTCTGGATTCTTCAGGATGAATTTGCACCAATAAAAACAAAACCCTTCTAGGCTATCCTAGAGGGGATTTTTTCGGCAGATGTATGAATCCCTATGAGGGATTTAAATTTCCCAGCACTAACCGCCCTTCCTTGTATGCCTGCCTCAGTGCGATCGCCTCTGCTACGAGATGCTGGGCGCTATACCCCTCTTCATCCATCATCTTTTGTAGAGTCGTTCCAGTCCGCTCATCCGATTCATGGATGGGTGGAATTTGGCAGTATCTCCCACCATTCTTTGTCCGCCGCCAAATACTGGCTTTCTCAGGTTTTGGAACTCTTGGTTTACGTTCTTGGGTGATGAGTTTCCGCACTGCGTCTTGGGTGATTGCGGTTAAGTCAAGTAGCCTGTCTATGACTAACTGGTACTTTTTGCTATTCTCCGCTAGCTGATATATAGTTCTCGGCTCAATTTGCGCTAAATCGTCGGGCGAGAACTTTTCAAACGCTGCGGCGACTTTGAGGTATTTTTTCTCCTCGCCCTTCCAGCCTTTGTCAAACAGGAGCTTTCTGTACTCCTTTTGTGAGAGCTTCTGTTTTTCGTCAGCTAACCAGAAGGCATGATAGAGAATTGTCTCGGTGGCATCAGCGAGTGCTTGGAAGGCAAAATTGCTGGCACTGACGCTCCTGACGTCGGCTTGTTCTTCAATGTATTGTTCAAACTTGGCTTGAGCAGTTGCTTGTTCGTCAACTGGGGCTGCAATTGCACCCTGCACTTGTGTCATCATAGTACTGACCTTGTAATAGGGTCTTGTTAAAAGGCGATACGGGTCTTGGCGGAATGCTGATCAGCTTTTGATTGCTTAAGTGATTTGCTTTCCTACTCTTGGACTTGTTGGCGCTGTTATTGTCTGATTGTTAACTAACAGAACAATTGTACTAATCTATAGAACAATTGTACTACTTATTCCGCAAAAAAATCTCCCTAGATGCCAAATCTTTGAGAGAAATAATCAAAGCTTTACATATGCGAGTTTTCGGTCGCCTTCGGTCTTTAGCTGCTACACTCATCCTACTGACATTGCTAGTGGGATGTTCGCAATTCACCCAGGTGTTGCCAACAACACAAAAACCAGTGCGATCTGCGAGTGTTCATCTCCTATTGGGAAATCCTAGCGATGCTACAGCAAGTGTTGCCAATCCTGATAACTACCTGATGCTCAAGCCGCAATATGCGCTGTCATATAACAGAAGCAAAGAAACTCTTAATTGGGCAAGCTGGCAGCTAAACTCGTCATGGTTGGGAAGTGTAGACCGTCAGAATAACTTCCGCCCCGATCAAAGCCTTCCTCCTGCATGGGAACAGGTGACTCCTAGTGATTACAGTGGGTCAGGCTACGATAAAGGTCACGTTGTTCCTTCAGGCGATCGCACTCTTAATGTAGAGGATAACTCTGCTACCTTCTTAATGACCAACATGATGCCCCAAACACCCGATAACAATCGGCACACTTGGGAAGGTTTGGAAAGCTATTGTCGAGAACTGGTAAACCAAGGAAAAGAACTCTACATTATTGCTGGACCTCTTGGCAGTCATGGCAAACCCCTTAAAGGCAAAGTGACCATTCCTCAGACCACTTGGAAGGTTGTTGTCATACTAGACCACAAGAATGCTGGTATCAAAAGTGTTACCGCTAACACTCGCGTTATTGCTGTAAATGTACCTAACCAACAGGGAATAAACCCGGATTGGAAAGCCTATAGAATTAGTGTTGACCTATTGGAAGACATGACAGATTATAACTTTCTTTCCAATGTGCCCGCAGTCATTCAAGATGCAATTGAGGAAAAGATCGATATTCAGTAAGGGGATCAGGTTTCCAGGACATGGTTTCAAAGCACTGCTAAGTTACCAGTTGGGGTTAAGGATTTGTGGTGGG